>DATGHJ010000171.1:0-3467 GCA_035308085.1 Trinickia sp.
GCTCTTCGATGTGGTCGACGTGGATCACGTGCCGGACCGCGTCGACGCAAGCGTCCGGCCGAATCAAATCTTCGCGGCCGGGGGCTTGCCGTTCGCGCTCGTCAAAGGCGAAACAGCGCGTCATATCGTCGAGCAGGTCGAATCGCATCTGCTCACGCCGCTCGGTTTGCGCACGCTTGCGCCATCCGATCCGAACTATGCAGGCACTTACACGGGCAACGTCCGGCAGCGCGACGCGGCGTATCACCAAGGCACCGTCTGGCCCTGGCTGATCGGGCCGTTCGTCGAAGCGTGGCTGCAGGTGCACGGCAGCTCGCCCCATACGCGCGCCGAAGCGCGGCGGCGTTTCCTCGCGCCGCTCTTTGCGCATCTGCGTAGCGACGGCCTCGGCCACGTCTGCGAAATCGCCGACGGCGACGCGCCGCACACCCCGCGCGGCACGCCGTTCCAGGCGTGGTCGCTCGGCGAATTGCTGCGCGTCGAAGCGCTGCTGGCGTCGGTGCAGCCGAACGGCGGGCCCGGGAGCACACGCGGCGGCGCGTAAGCGGGGGATCGGGGCACATAAGACATCACACCCCGAATGCGCTAAATTGACCTCTTCCGCTCCTCATCAGAGGAAGTCGCCATGCTCAGTCCGCGCCGCTCCAAGCTCCTCGACACCGTCGAAGGCCGCCGCCTCCACGGGCCCGACATCGCTCGCTGGCGCCGCTGGGGCCCTTACTTGAGCGAACGCCAGTGGGGCACCGTGCGCGAGGATTACAGCGCGAACGGCACCGCCTGGGAGTACTTTCCGCATGACCAGGCACGCAGCCGCGCGTACCGCTGGGGCGAGGACGGCATCGGCGGCTTCGGCGACGAAAAACTCAACTGGTGCATGAGCGTCGCGCTTTGGAACGGGCGCGATGCGATTCTCAAGGAGCGCCTGTTTGGCCTGACCAATGCCGAAGGCAACCATGGCGAGGACGTGAAGGAGCTGTATTTCTATCTCGACGGCACGCCGACCCATTCCTACATGCGCATGCTCTACAAGTATCCGCAGGCCGCCTTTCCCTACTCGGAGCTCCTCGAAGAAAACGCCCGGCGCGGCGCGGCGCTACCCGAATACGAAATTCTCGACACCGGGGTGTTCGACTCGAACCAGTATTTCGACATCCTGATCGAATACGCGAAGGGCGATCCCAACGACATCGTGATGCGCGTGACCGTCGAAAACCGCGCGAACGAGCCCGCCGAACTCGACGTGCTGCCGCAGATCTGGGCGCGCAACTTCTGGTCGTGGTGGCCCGATCAGACGAAGCCGACGCTCACGCTCGAAGCGCTCGACGGCAAGACCTGCGTGGTCGCGCGCCATGCCGGCCACGAACCGCTCATCGTCACGGCAAGCGCCGACGCGCCGCTCGAATGGCTCTTCTGCGAAAACGACACCAACGTGCGGCGCCTGTTCGGGAACGTTGGCGCGGGACCATTCAAGGACGGCTTCAACGACTACCTCGTCGCCGGCGACAAGCGCGCGATCCGGCGCGACCACGGCACGCGGGCGGCGGCGCGCGTGCACCTCACGCTTGCCGCAGGCGAAAAGCGCGTCGTGCATCTGCGCGTGCGCGCCGATTCGGCCGAACGCTCCGCGCATGTCGACGCGAACGCCGTCATCGCCATGCGCCGCGCGGAAGCCGACGAGTTCTATGCCGCGCTGCAAGAAGACCTCGACGACGCCGACGCACGGCTCGTCCAGCGTCAGGCGCTTGCCGGGATGCTGTGGAGCAAGCAGTACTACCAGTTCGACGTGACGCGCTGGATCGACGGCGACCCCGCGCAGCCGAAGCCGCCGCGCACGCGCCGCAACGCGCGCAACGCCGATTGGCGGCATCTGTCGAATTGCGACGTGATCTCGATGCCCGACAAATGGGAGTACCCGTGGTACGCGTCGTGGGACCTCGCGTTTCATGCGGTCGCGTTCGCAATGATCGACCCCGAGTTCGCGAAGCAACAACTGATCCTGCTGATCAAGGACCGCTACCAGCACCCCAACGGGCAATTGCCCGCCTACGAGTGGGCGTTTTCCGACGCGAATCCGCCGGTCCACGCGTGGGCCGCGTGGCGTGTCTATGAAATGGACAAGAGGCTCACGGGCCGCGGCGACCGCGCGTTTCTCGAGCGTATCTTCCACAAGCTGCTGTTGAATTTCTCGTGGTGGGTCAACCGCAAAGACGCCGCCGGCCACAACATTTTTCAAGGCGGTTTCCTTGGGCTCGACAACGTCGGCATCTTCGACCGCTCGGCGCCACTGCCGACCGGCGGCCGCATCGATCAGGCCGACGGCACCGCATGGGTCGCCGCCTACGCGCTCGACCTGATGCAGATCGCGCTCGAACTGGCGATCGAAAACGCGGTGTTCGTCGATATCGCGGTGAAGTTCTTCGAGCACTTCTTGTATATCGCGGAAGCGGTAGGCTGCAACGACGGCTGCGACACCGGCCTCTGGGACGACGAGGACGGCTTCTACTACGACAAGCTGCGCCTGCCAGACGGCAGCAACGTGCCGCTGAGAATGCGCTCGATCGTCGGCCTGATTCCGCTGTTTGCGGTGCGCGTGCTCGAGCAGCGCCGGCACGGCAACTTGCCCGGCTTGCGCGACCGTCTGCTGTGGTTCCTCGAGCACCGCCCCGATCTGGCGAGGCTCGTGTCGCGCTGGCATGAAGCGGGCGTCGGCAACAGCGTGCTGCTCTCGCTGTTGCGCGGCCATCGGATGAAATGCCTCTTGCGGCGCATGCTCGATGAAAACGAGTTCCTGTCGCCATTCGGTGTGCGCGCGCTGTCGCGAACGCATTGCGAAAAACCGTTCACTTTCCAGCACAACGGCGACAGCTTCCGCGTGAAATACCTTCCTGCCGAATCCGATTCGCACGTGTTCGGCGGCAATTCGAACTGGCGCGGGCCGATCTGGATGCCGGTGAACTTCCTGCTGATCGAATCGCTGTTCGAATTCCATCGTTATTACGGCGACGATTTCCGCGTCGAGTATCCGACCGGGTCAGGCGAAAAGTATTCGCTGCGTGAGATCGCGTTCTTCCTCGCGCGCCGCATTACGACGCTGTTCTTGAAGGGGGAAGACGGCAAACGCCCGGTCATGGGCGCGTATCCGAAGCTGCAAGCGGACCCGCGCTGCGACGACCTCGTGCTCTTCCACGAATACTTTCACGGCGACAACGGGCGCGGCGTCGGCGCTTCGCATCAGACCGGCTGGAGCGGATTAGTCGCGTTGCTGCTGCAGCCCGGGATGGTGTCGTGCGCGCACGGCGTCCGTGCGCTCGAAGACGAGGCTGGCGAGATGCAGACCGAGAGCGTGATGAAGTAACACGCCTTTCGATCCGTACCCGCGTTGTCGCCCGCGATCGTGATGCGGCGCATTGCGCCGCGATGAGTGTGCCGCCACAACTGGCTTTTGCAAAAGCGGTCCCGACGGTCGA
>DATGHJ010000172.1:0-3387 GCA_035308085.1 Trinickia sp.
ACCGCACCCGCACGCGCTCATTGCTCACGACCGAAGCCTACGCCTCGACCCGCTTTCCGCACGCTTTGCGCACGAAGTCGATGGTCGTGGCGATCGGGGTGCCCGGCGTGAACACTGCGGCGACGCCGGCGTCGAGCAACGGCTGGATGTCTTCGTTTGGGATCGTGCCGCCGCCGAAGAGCACGATGTCGGTCGCCCCCGCTTCGTCGAGCAGTCGGCGCATCCGCGGGAACAGCGTCATATGCGCGCCGGAAAGCACGGAAAGGCCGATGCCGTCGACGTCCTCTTGGATCGCCGCCTCGACGACTTGTTCCGGCGTCTGGTGCAAGCCCGTGTAGATGACCTCGAAACCCGCGTCGCGCAAAGCGCGCGCGATGACCTTTGCGCCCCGGTCGTGACCGTCCAGCCCCGCCTTGGCGATGAGGATGCGGATCGGTCGCGCCATCAGATGAACGCCGGCTCGCGGTAGCGCCCGAAGACGGGGACGAGTGCCTCGGAGATCTCGCCGAGGGTGGCTTTCTTGCGCACGCAGTCGAGATAGTGCGGCATGAGATTCTCGTCGGTCTCGGCCGCGCGGGCAAGGCCGGCCAGCGCCGATTCGACCGCTGCCCCATCGCGATCCGCCCGGAACGCCGCGACGCGGCGGCACTGTTCGAGTTCCATCTCGCGGTCGATCTTGAGCAGCGCTATCTGCTGCTCTTCCTCGACGATGAACTCGTTCACGCCGACGATGATGCGCTCGCCGTTCTCTATCTCGCGCTGGTAGCGGTACGATGCGTCGGCGATCTCTTTTTGGAAGAAACCCGCGTGGATCGCGGGGATCACGCCGCCCAGTTCGTCGATGCGCCGGAAATAGTCTTCGGCGGCCTCTTCGAGTTCGGCCGTCAGCTTCTCGACGAAGTACGAACCGCCCAGCGGGTCGATCACGTTCGTCACGCCCGTCTCGTATGCGAGCACCTGCTGCGTGCGCAGCGCGATCTGCACGTTTTTCTCCGTCGGGAGCGCGAGCACTTCGTCGAGCGAGTTCGTGTGCAGCGACTGCGTGCCGCCGAGCACGGCCGCCATCGCCTGGAATGCGGTCCGCATGATGTTGTTCTCGGGCTGCTGCGCGGTCGCAGAGCAGCCGGCGGTCTGCGTGTGGAAACGCAGCGCCCACGAGCGCGGATTCTTCGCGCCGTAGCGCGCGCGCAAGTGGCGCGCCCAGATGCGTCGCGCCGCGCGGAACTTCGCGATCTCTTCGAAGAAGTCCGAGTGGGAATTGAAGAAGAACGACAGCCGCGGTGCGAAATCATCGACGTCCAAACCCGCTTTGATGCCGGCCTCGACGTACGCGAAGCCGTCGGCGAGCGTGAATGCCAGCTCCTGCGCGGCCGTCGATCCTGCCTCGCGGATGTGGTACCCCGAGATCGAGATCGTGTTCCATTTCGGCACGTGCTGCGCGCAGTACGCGATCATATCCGTGATGATGCGCATCGACGGCTCGGGCGGATAGATCCACTCTTTCTGCGCGATGTACTCTTTGAGCATGTCGTTTTGCAGCGTGCCGCCGAGCTGCGCTTGCGGCACCCCTTGCGACTCTGCCGCCGCGATGTACATCGCCAGCGCCACCGGCGCCGTGCAGTTGATCGTCATCGACGTGGTGATCTTGCCGAGGTCGATGCCGTCGAACAGATCTTGCATGTCTGCCAGCGTCGCTATCGCGACGCCGCACTTGCCGACTTCGCCGAGCGCGCGCGGATGGTCGGAGTCGTAGCCCATGAGCGCGGGCATGTCGAAGGCGACCGACAACCCGGTCTGCCCCTGTGAGAGCAGGAACTTGTAGCGCTCGTTGGTCTGCTTCGCCGTGCCGAAGCCGGCGAATTGGCGCATCGTCCAGAGCCTGCTGCGATACATCGTCGGATGAATGCCGCGCGTGTACGGGTATTGGCCCGGGTAACCGACGTCGGTCGCGTAGTCGATCTGCTCGAGATCCTCGGGCAGATACATCGGCTTGAGCGGATGGTCCGAGATCGTGCGGTCGTTGGCCCCGGGCAGTTTGCCGGCGGCCTCGAACTGCGCTTCCCAAACGGTCTTTTCGGCCTCGACGGCCTTGCCGTTCTTCGCCTTCGACTTGCCGCCGATCAACTTTGCCACGTGCGAATCTTCCTTGGAATGACTGCGCCGATCGCGCGTACGGGGGCTGTCCCGCTGATTTCGCGTCGCAAGCACACACCGCCTGCGATTGAGGTCGAGGCGGCCGGGCGGACGAAGCAGCGCCGCTGCGGCGGGACGGCTTGACCCCCTGCGAACACGTTGGTATAATGTGCCGGTAGCGCGACTACCCTTCGCACCGTTCGGCGCCTGATACGCAGCCAGATCGGTCGAAAAGACGAAGGCAGAACGCATCTCGTTTCCGTTCGACCGAGTCTTTCGCGGGTAGCCTGCACGAAGCGGGCTATTTTTGTTCGCAGCCCATGAGAGGAGCATCCCCGAGATTAGCAAGCCGCTGCGCGTCAATCAA
This sequence comes from Trinickia sp., assembly GCA_035308085.1. Classification (GTDB taxonomy): domain Bacteria; phylum Pseudomonadota; class Gammaproteobacteria; order Burkholderiales; family Burkholderiaceae; genus Trinickia_A. The sequence goes on from DATGHJ010000172.1 coordinate 2,501, forward strand.
CAGATCCGCACCCCCCAGGTCCGCGTGATCGCGGACGACGGCGCTCAGTTGGGAGTCATGGCGACCTACGAAGCGCTCGCGCTCGCGCGCGAACGCGGCGTCGATCTCATCGAAGTCTCGCCCAACGCGGTCCCGCCGGTCTGCCGTCTCTCGGATTTCGGCAGACTGAAATACGAACAGAGCAAGCGCGACAAAGAAGCGCGCAAAAAAGCGCACCACATGGAGCTCAAAGAGGTGAAGCTCCGGCCCAAGATCGAGGAGCACGATTACCAAGTGAAGTTCCGCACCGCCGAGCGGCTGCTCCAAGACGGCGACAAAGTAAAAGTGACGATCATGTTCCGCGGCCGCGAGATCACATACCAACAGCACGGCCGCCGCCTGCTCGATCGCGTCGCCGCCGATACGACGAAGATCGCGGTGGTCGAGCGCGAGCCGCGCGTCGAGGGCCGGAATATGTTCATGATCCTGTCGCCGCGCCACGAAATCGTACAGGCCGCCGCAGCCAAAGCGGCCGCGCGGGCGCAAAGCGACGCCGCCAGCCACCATGCGGCGATGGCCGCCGATACGCCCAAATAGCCGCCGATACGCCCAGATAAAGGAAGACCATGCCGAAGCTCAAGACCCACAAAGGCGCAGCCAAGCGCGTGAAGGTGACCGGAACGGGCAAGTTCATGCGCGAGCGCCAGTTTTCGGGCTGCAGCCACATCCTCACGAAGAAGTCGCCGAAGCGCATCCGCAAGTTCCGCAAGCAAGTCGTAGCCGACAAGACGGATACGGCACGTCTGAAGCGCCAACTGCCGTATTCCCAATAACAGCAACTTGCTGTAGGGCGAGCGCAGGCCGCTCGAGACTAGAGCATCGACGTACAAGGAGCACGACCTCAGATA
>DATGHJ010000173.1:0-4184 GCA_035308085.1 Trinickia sp.
ACGGTGTCAAATCTCGTTAAGCGACCCATTCTGCATAGACTTAACACACTGTTTTCTAGATAAATTCTCGATATTGTGCGTCGCACAAAATATGCTTGACATTTGTGCGCGCCATCCTAAAATGGAACCCATTGCTGCGACGCACCATGCGTCGCGCTTGAAGAGGTTTTCCTCTCGTTTTGCTGTCAACCCATCGATCTGCGCCAGACAGATCAATTCCAGGAGCGTAAAACATGACTCTGCTGACCCCTGAGCAATTTGCCGCAGCACAGAAGGCCAACCTCGAAGCCCTCTTCGGTCTGACGAACAAGGCGTTCGAAGGCGTCGAAAAGCTGGTTGAGCTGAACCTGCAAGTCGTGAAATCGACGCTCGCGGAAAGCCAGGAAAACGCACAACGCGCGCTGTCGGTCAAAGACGCGCAAGAACTCCTCGCGCTTCAAGCCAGCCTGACGCAACCGGTGGCTGAAAAGGTTCTGTCGTACGGCCGTCACCTGTATGAAATCGCATCGGCTACGCAAGCCGAATTCGCGAAGGTCGCGGAAGCGCAATACGAAGAGCAAAACCGCAAGGTCCAAGCGCTCGTCGACAACGTCGCGAAGAACGCGCCGGCCGGCTCGGAAACCGCTGTCGCCGTGATGAAGTCGGCCATCACCGCCGCCAACACGACGTACGAAACGGTTCACAAGGCCACGAAGCAAGCCGTCGAAATCGCCGAAAGCAACTTCAACGCCGCCGCTACGGCCGCCACGAAGGCTGCTCAGCAAGCCGCTTCGCAAGCTTCGCGCGCAGCGAAGAAGCCGGCTGCCTAAAGCTAATCCGCGCCTGCGATTTCCATCGCGGGCGCAAACGCTCAGTATCGTAAGCAATCGCGCGGCCTATCCGGATCTCCCAAGCGGATAGGTTGCCCAGAGCCCCGATACGGCAAGCAGCGTATCGTTACACCGGCCCATGGGCCGGTTCTTTTTTGCCTGCGCGCTTCGCGAATGCCGCGGCCCGGAGCTTGTCGGGAACGAAACGCTGAAAACGAAACGGCGCGCCCATTGCTGGGCGCGCCGTTTCGTTTAGCTTAGCGGTAAATGCCGAGCCTACTTCTTTTTCTGCGGCGGCAAGTCCGTACAGACGCCTTCGTACAACTCCGCGGCCATGCCGATCGACTCTCCAAGCGTCGGGTGCGGATGGATCGTCTTGCCGATATCGGTTGCGTCCGCACCCATTTCGATCGCGAGACACACTTCACTGATCAGGTCGCCCGCATTGAGGCCGACGATGCCGCCGCCAATCACGCGATGCGTTTCTTCATCGAAGATCAGCTTCGTGAAGCCCTCGTCACGGCCATTCGCGATCGCGCGGCCCGATGCAGCCCACGGAAACACCGCCTTGCCGTACTTGATGCCTTCGGCCTTGCACTGGTCCTCGGTCTTGCCGGCCCACGCGACTTCCGGATCGGTGTAAGCCACCGACGGAATCTGCAGCGCGTCGAAGTACGCCTTCTCGCCGTGCGCCGCTTCCGCGGCGACGTGCCCTTCGTGCACGGCCTTGTGCGCGAGCATCGGCTGACCGACGATGTCGCCGATCGCGAAAATATGCGGCACGTTCGTGCGCATCTGCTTGTCGACGTCGATGAAGCCACGGTCGGTCACGGCAACGCCTGCCTTGTCCGCACCGATCTTCTTGCCGTTCGGGCTGCGGCCCACAGCCACGAGCACGAGGTCGTAGCGCTGCGGTTCGGGCGGCGCCTTCTCGCCTTCGAACGTCACGTAGATGCCGTCCGGCTTCGCTTCTGCCGCGGTCGTCTTGGTCTTGAGCATGATGTTGGCGAAGTGCTTGCCGCTGTACTTCTCCCACACCTTCACGAGATCGCGGTCAGCGCCCAACATCAGGCCGTCGAGCATTTCGACGACGTCGATCTGCGCGCCGAGCGTCGCATAGACCGTTGCCATTTCGAGCCCGATGATGCCACCGCCGATCACGAGCATGCGCTGCGGAATCTGGCGCAACTCGAGTGCGCCCGTCGAATCGACGACACGCGGGTCTTCCGGAATGAACGGCAGCTTCACGGCTTGCGAGCCGGCCGCGATGATCGCCTGCTTGAACTTGACGACCTTCTTGCCGCCCTCGCCCACGACTTCCATGTGATGCGGATCGACAAACGAGCCGACGCCCGTCACGACTTCGACCTTGCGCGCCTTGGCCATGCCGGCGAGACCGCCCGTCAGCTTCTTGACGACGCCCACCTTGAAGTCGCGCAGCTTGTCGAGATCGATCTCGGGCTTGCCGAACGAAATGCCGTGCGCCGCAAGCTCTTTGACCTCATCCACGATGAGCGCCGTGTGCAGCAACGCCTTCGACGGAATGCAGCCGACGTTCAAGCAGACGCCGCCCAGCGTCGAATAGCGCTCGACGAGCACCGTCTTCATGCCGAGATCGGCCGAGCGGAACGCGGCCGAGTAGCCACCCGGGCCTGCGCCGAGCACAAGCATGTCGCATTCGATATCGGCCGAGCCGCCGAAGCTGCCGGCTTGAGGCGCGGGCGCGGCGGCCTTCGGCGCTGCCGGGGCCGGTGCGGGCGCGGCCGCCGGAGCAGCAGGTTTCGCAGCGGCGGCGGCCTCACCGGCTTCGACGATGGCGACGACGGTGCCTTGAGAGACCTTGTCGCCGACTTTGATCTTCACTTCCTTGACGGTGCCGGCGGTATCGCTCGGCACTTCCATGGATGCCTTGTCCGACTCGAGCGTCAGGAGCGACTGTTCCTTCTCGATGACGTCGCCCGGCTTGATGTTGACTTCGATGACATCGACATCCTTGAAGTCGCCGATGTCCGGCACCTTCACTTCGACGAGACTCATTAACGTCCCCTTCTCTTATTGACCGTGTTGATTAGAAGCGCCGTAGATACATTGACCCGAGGACCGAAAAGCTGGCGGAAACATTGGCAAAACATCCTTTGTGTCCGCCTAAGGACGCGCCTTTCCTTTGCCTGCTTTTCTTCGGAAGCTGCCCCGAAGGAAATCCCCTTGGGGGACAAAGAAAAGTAGCTGCCGCCCCGCACAGGGGCAAAGCTTGCGAACCAACGTGAAATCAAGTCCTACGAGGAGCGTGGATAACTGAAAGCTAAAAACCACGCCCCCGCGACGGCACTAAATCAAAGAATCACTCGCCGGAAATCGGCGAGCAGCCCGCCCAGATAGGCATTGAAGCGCGCGGCCTCGGCGCCGTCGATAACACGATGGTCATACGACAGTGACATCGGCAGCGTGAGCTTGGGCACGAACTGCTTACCGTCCCACACCGGCTTCATCGCGCTGCGCGACAACCCGAGAATCGCCACTTCCGGCGCATTGATGATCGGCGTGAAATGCGTGCCGCCAATGCCGCCGAGTGACGAAATCGAGAAGCAGCCGCCTTGCATCTGATCCGGCTTGAGCTTGCCCTCACGCGCGAGCTTGGAAAGCTCGGTCATTTCCTTGGCGATCTCGATCAAGCCCTTCTTGTCCGCATCGCGGATCACCGGCACGACGAGACCGTTCGGCGTATCGGCCGCGAAACCGACGTGGTAGTACTGCTTGAAGACGAGATTGTCGCCGTCGAGGCTTGCGTTGAAGGTCGGGAACTTCTTGAGCGCCGACACCACGGCCTTGATGACGAACGCGAGCATCGTGATCTTCACGCCCGCCTTCTCGTTTTCCTTGTTCAACTGCACGCGCAGCGCTTCGAGTTCGGTGATATCGGCTTCGTCGTTGTTCGTGACGTGCGGGATCATGACCCAGTTGCGATGCAGGTTCGCGCCGGAAATCTTCTTGATGCGCGAGAGCGGCTTCGGATCGATCGGACCGAACTTCGTGAAGTCGACCTTCGGCCACGGCAGCAGGTTCAGCTCGCCGCCGCCTGCCGGCGCGGCTGCCGCGACCGGCGCTGCGCGCTGGCCCGTCATCACGCCCTTCACGAAGCCCGTGACGTCTTCCTTCGTGATGCGGCCCTTCGGACCCGAACCCTGCACGCGTGCGACTTCGACGCCGAGTTCGCGCGCGAACTTGCGCACCGACGGCGATGCGTGGCTTGCGCGGTATTCGCCCGACGGCGCGGCAGCCGGTGCGGCGGCAGCCGGCGCCGGTGCCGCCGACGCGGGTGCGGCGGCGGGTGCCGGTACCGGCGCGGCAGCGGCCGGAGCCGGTGCGCTCGCCTGC
>DATGHJ010000174.1:0-6305 GCA_035308085.1 Trinickia sp.
CGCGGCAGCCTTCGCAGAAGAGCGTGTATTTCGCGTGCAGCTCCATGCCGAGCTGGAAGTTCTCGGTGGGCTCGCCATCCTTGCCGACGCCCATGTTGCCGGTCACGACGCCTTTCACCGAACCGTCGTCGTTATACAACACCTCGGCCGCCGGAAAGCCCGGGAAGATCTCGACGCCCAGCGCTTCGGCCTGCTGGCCCAGCCAGCGCGTGACATTCGCAAGGCTGATCACGTAGTTGCCGTGATTCTTGAAGTTGTCCGGCAGCGCCCAATTGGGCGTCTTGATGGCGCCTTTCTCCGAGAGGAACAGGAACCGGTCTTCGGTCACCTCGACATTGAGCGGGGCGCCCTTTTCCTTCCAGTCGGGAATCAGTTCGCTGATCGCGCGCGGGTCCATGACCGCGCCCGACAGAATGTGCGCGCCGATCTCCGACCCCTTTTCGAGCACGCAAACGCCGAGCTCGACGCCTTTTTTGGCCGCCAATTGCTTCAACCGGATCGCCGCGGACAGCCCCGCGGGGCCGCCGCCGACGATCACCACGTCGTATTCCATCGACTCGCGCGGGCCGTATTGCTCGATGAGACTTTCGGGGGTCATTGGGGCTCCTCTGCCGTTAGAATGCTTTTTTCGGGTTCGTATTGTCAGGGAACGGTCGGACTGCCGCAACCGCATCTGCATAGATTAGCACGATCGTTCTATTTTGTGATAGGGTGTCGCCGCTCGGCTGCGGCGAGCCTGCGATCCGCAAACCTTCACCAAACAAGGAATGACAATGGGCCGTTCGATCAATCTGGAAGGCAAGGTCGCCCTGATCACCGGCGCGTCGAGCGGGCTTGGCAAGCGCTTCGCGCAGGTGCTGTCGCAAGCGGGCGCTAAGGTGGTGCTGGCGAGCCGCCGCGTCGAGCGTCTGAAAGAGCTGCGCGCCGAGATCGAGGCTTCCGGCGGCGCGGCGCACGTCGTTTCGCTCGACGTGACCGACTACCAGAGCATCAAGTCGGCGGTCGCGCACGCGGAAACGGAAGCGGGCACGATCGACATCCTCGTCAACAACTCAGGCGTGTCGACGACGCAGCGGCTCACCGATGTCACGCCTGCCGATTTTGAATACGTGTTCGACACCAACACGCGCGGCGCCTTCTTCGTCGCGCAGGAAGTGGCGAAGCGGATGATGATGCGGGCGGGCGGCGCGCAGAAGCCGGCGTACCGGATCATCAATATCGCGTCGGTCGCGGGCTTGAGGGTGCTGCCGCAAATCGGCCTCTATTCGATGAGCAAGGCGGCCGTCGTGCACATGACGAAGGCGATGGCGCTCGAATGGGGCCGCCACGGCATCAACGTGAACGCGATCTGTCCCGGCTATATCGACACCGAGATCAACCACCATCATTGGTCGACCGAGCAGGGGCAAAAGCTGCTTTCGATGCTGCCGCGCCACCGCGTCGGCCAGCCGGAGGACCTCGATGGCCTGCTCTTGCTGCTCGCCGCCGATGAATCGCAATTCGTCAACGGCGCGGTGATTGCCGCCGACGATGGGTTCGGTCTCGCTTAGTCCTTAGTCAATCCGCCACTCGGGCCTGCGCCCGGTGGCGCCGGCGCGCGGCTTCGATACGCGCGGGCGCCGCGTACCACCCCGATTTTCATTTGTAGAAGAACAGACGAAGTTAGATGAGCGATTACCACCCTGTTTTTGAGATGTCGATGCCGATCCGCTGGGGCGACATGGACGCCTTCGGCCACGTGAACAACACGGTTTATTTCCGCTACATGGAGCAGGTGCGGATTTCGTGGTTCGAGCATCTCGGACTCATCGGCAATCACGAGGAAGGGCAGGGGCCGGTGATCGTGAACGCGTCGATGGAGTTCCTGAGGCAATTGCACTATCCGGGCGACGTGATCGGCCGGATGACGATCGGCAAGCCGGGCCGCAGCAGCTTCGATACCGGGTTCGAGTTGACGCGCGCCGATGACCCCGGTCAGCTCTACGCGCGCGGTAATGCGCGCTGCGTGTGGATCGATTACGCGGCGGGCAAGTCGGTGCCGATTCCGGATTCGCTGCGGGACACCATCGAAAATGCCGTGCTGGTCAAGGCGTCCTGAGCACGGCCGTTCGATTCGCACACCTTCGCCGGGCTTGCCGCTGCCCGGCTAATTCCCTAGCAGCCTCTGCAGCAGTTCGGTCGCGTTGCCTGTGCCGTATTTGCGCATCAGTCTTGCCCGGTAGACATCGACCGTGCGCGAGCTGATGTCGAGCGCGCGTCCGATCTGCTTGCTCGTCTTGCCGGTCGCGAGCAGCGCGGCGATTTCGCGCTCGCGCGGCGTCAGCTCGACGGCGACGCGGCGCGTCGCGCTCAAGTCCTCGAAAGTCCAGACGCCCGCCGCGAGCGGCGCGCGCCGGTCGAGCGCACGCCCCGTCACATGACACCAGAACAATTCGCCCGTCGCACGCTTCATGATGCGGTCGTCCCCATAGCTGCCTTGCGCCGTCATGATCGGACTAATGCGCTCGCCGATCCGCTCAAATTCCGCAGGCGACGGGTAGAGCACCTGAAACGACTGCCCGATCAGCGTCTCGCGAGCGCAGCGAAAGATCGCGGCCACCGCGTCGTTGCAGTCCTCGATGACGCGGTCGCGCGACAGCACGAGGCCGATCGGCGCGAGGTGGAAGGCGGTTTGATAGTCGATCTGGGGCATGGTTGAAGCGGTGCGGGGCCAAACCCGCCGGGCGATTGCTTATGTATTTTTGCGTATTGTGCCGCAAGGCCCGCGCATCGTACCCTTTCACGCGTCGGATAACGACGGTACGCGCGCCACGGTTTGTCCGGGTTCACGCCGGTATTTTCCGTAGATGACTAGAATGAGGCATCGCAACCGTGCTCGATGCTGACCGCGCCGATCCGGTTGATTCGGTTTCCAAGTCGAGGAAAGGAAGGGACATACAGATGAACAAAGTCTATCCAAGCGCGTCCGCCGCGCTCGAAGGCATCGTCGAGGACGGGCAGACCTTCGCCGTCGGCGGTTTCGGTTTGTGCGGCATTCCCGAGGCGCTGATCGCGGCGTTGCGCGATTCGGGCGTCAAGGGCATCACCTGCATCAGCAATAACGCGGGCGTCGACGGCTTCGGCCTCGGCCTGCTGCTGACGACGCGGCAGATCAAGAAGATGATCTCGTCGTATGTCGGCGAGAACAAGGAGTTCGAGCGTCAATATCTGGCCGGCGAACTCGAGCTCGAATTCACCCCGCAAGGCACGCTCGCCGAGAAGCTGCGCGCAGGTGGCGCGGGCATCCCCGCGTTCTTCACGAACACCGGCTACGGCACGGTCATCGCGGAAGGCAAGGAGACGCGCCAGTTCGGCGACCGTCAGTACGTGCTCGAGCCGTCGCTCACGGCCGACGTCGCGCTGGTCAAAGCCTGGAAGGCGGACAAGTCCGGCAATCTGATCTACCGCCGCACCGCGCGCAATTTCAATCCGATGTGCGCGATGGCCGGCAAGATCACGGTCGTCGAAGTCGAAGAGATCGTCGAGACCGGTGAGCTCGATCCGGACGCGATCCATACGCCCGGTATTTTCGTGCAGCGCATCGTGCTCAATGCGCATCCGGAAAAACGCATCGAACAACGCATCGTCCGCGCGAAAGGAGAGTGATCATGGCATGGACTCGTGACGAAATGGCCGCGCGCGCGGCGAAGGAACTGCAGGACGGCTTTTACGTCAACCTCGGCATCGGCCTGCCGACGTTGGTCGCGAACCACGTACCGCCGGGCGTCGAGGTCTGGCTGCAATCGGAGAACGGCCTGCTCGGCATCGGCCCGTCGCCGACCGAAGAGGAAGTGGACGCCGATCTCATCAACGCCGGCAAGCAGACCGTGACGACGCTGCCGGGCTCGTCGATCTTCTCGTCGGCCGATTCGTTCGCGATGATTCGCGGCGGCCACGTCAATCTCGCGATCCTCGGCGCAATGCAGATCAGCAAGAAGGGCGACCTCGCGAACTGGATGATCCCCGGCAAGATGATCAAGGGGATGGGCGGCGCGATGGACTTGGTCGCGGGCGTGAAGCGCGTTGTCGTGCTGATGGAGCATGTCGCGAAGGGCGACCAGCACAAGATCCTCGAAGAGTGCACGCTGCCGTTGACGGGCGTGGGCGTCGTCGATCGGATCATCACCGATCTCGGCGTGATCGACGTGACCGATGACGGGCTCAAGCTCGTCGAATTGGCGAGCGGCGTGACCGTCGACGAAATCAAGCAGAAAACCGGCGCGCCGCTCGATGTGAGCGCGGTGCACTGACGTCTCGCCAGCCGGTTTCGCCGGCGGGGGAAGCGATCTCGGAGAACGGGTGGGGCGAAAGCCTCGCCCGTTTTTTGTCGTGCATCGAATTCGCGCGGCGGGCGATGCGCGTTGGCCGTTTGGCCAGGCGTTCCGCTAGCGCAAAGCGTTTACAATCGACGGCATGTTCAACGTGCTGTCCCAAGCCTTTCGCGGTGATGCCGCGTATCGCGTCGTTCGTCCGCTCCTTAGCGAAGGAAAGCCCAAATGACCACTGCACCCGCCGCATCCTCAGCCGCTGCTCTTTCGTCCGTGCCGCGCCAACGTTACGTGCAATGCGCGAGCGCGAGCGGGCTGCATCGTGTTGCCTATACCGAGTGGGGCGATCCGGCGAATCCGCGCGTGCTCGTGTGCGTGCACGGGCTCACACGTTCGGGCCGCGACTTCGACCGGGTGGCCGCGGCGCTTTCCGATGTCTACCGAGTGGTGTGTCCCGACGTAGCGGGCCGCGGCCTGTCCGATTGGCTCGGCAACCCGAATCAATACGTGTTGCCTCAGTACGTCGCCGACATGGTGACGCTCGTCGCGCGGCTCGACGTCGAGTCGGTCGACTGGTTCGGCACGTCGATGGGCGGATTGATCGGGCTAGGTCTTGCTGGTTTGGCCAACTCGCCGGTGAGGAAGCTGCTGCTCAACGACATCGGTCCGCATATCGAGCCGGCGTCGCTCGAGCGCATCGGCGAATATCTCGGCAAGCCCGTGCGCTTCGCCACGAAGCAGGAGGGCATCGACCACGCGGCTGCGCTTGCCGAGTCGTTCGGGCCGTTGACGCCGCAGCAATGGAGCGAAATCAACACGCCGCTCTTGCGCGAGCGCGAGGACGGCGCTTGGGAGTTTCGCTACGATCCTCGCGTCGCGGTGCCGTTTGCCGCGACGACGCCCGAGATGAGCGCCGCCGGCGAGGCGGCCCTTTGGGGTTCGCTCGCGGTGATAAAAGGGCCGGTGCTCGTCGTGCGCGGCGCGGAGTCGGACTTGCTGTCGCGTGAGACGGTCGCGCAAATGGTCGAGCGCGGGCAGGCGGTATCGAGCGTCGAAATCGAAGGCGTCGGTCACGCACCGGCGTTCCTCGACGACGCGCAGATCGGCGTTGCGCGCCGCTTCTTCGTCGGCGACGCGTCATAATATGAGGCTGTGCGGGACGACATGACCCTGTCCCCGCGGTCACTTTCGATAAACGCATACTCATTCATTCAGGACACTCCATGGCAGTCATTCGTCATCACGTCGGCGCGCGTCTTTCGGAAATCGCGATTCACAACGGCACGGTCTATCTCGCCGGCCAGATCGCGGACGACACGGAGCAGGACATCAGCGGCCAGACGCGCGAAGTGCTCGGCCATCTCGACCGCTTGCTTGCCGAAGCGAACAGCGACAAGTCGCTTCTGCTGTCGGTGCAGATCTATCTTTCGGACATGGCGGACTTCGGCGGCATGAACGCCGTGTGGGACGCCTGGGTTGCGGCCGGCGCGACGCCGCCGCGCGCGACCGTCGAGTCCAAGCTCGCGAATCCGAAGTGCCTCGTTGAAATCGTGGTCGTGGCCGCACAGCGGGATTGATACACATTGAGTTCGAGTTTTTGCTTGCGTAGTCCTTCACGATGAATGCCGACACCGTCACGACCGAAACGATTCCGACGCCGTCGTTTGACGACGCGTTGACGTTCGTGCGCGAGCACGCCGGCGACGTGCGGCTCTCGACCGGCGAGCTGCTTGCCGAACACGCCGCCGGGACCGCGGCGATCATGCGCACGCTGAACGTCGATCATCCAGCCGTGCTCGCGGCCGCGCTGTTTGTGCTGACGCCGCATCTCGACGATCCCGAGCACGTGATCGCCGAGCGCTTCGGCGAGGAGGTGGCGCAGCTCGTCGGTGATGTGAGGAAGCTGCTGCGCCTCGGCACGGTCAGCCTGCGCGCGGCGCAAAGCGCAGTGCCGGAAGCCGGGCGCGACGCGCAGGCCGCGCGCCGCGCGCAGATCGA
>DATGHJ010000175.1:0-3792 GCA_035308085.1 Trinickia sp.
AGCCGAGCCGATCCGGCGCGCAACGCTCATGCAGTTCGCCGAGCGCTTCGCGCCTTATGGCTTCAATGCCGACGCGTTCTACCCGTGTTTCGGCCTTGCGGAAGCGACGCTGTTCGTTAGCGGCTCGAACGCGGGCGCTCCGCTCGAAACGCTCACCGTGAGCGCGGACGCGCTCAGCATGAACCGCGCCGTCGAAGCCGAGCCCGCACACACGCCGGTCCTGGAGCTGGTGGGTTGTGGCAGCATCGCTCAGCCGGGGCACCGCGTCGTGCTCGCCGATCCCGTCAGCCGCGAGCCGGTTGCGCACGGCGCGGTCGGCGAGGTGTGGGTGCAGGGGCCGAGCGTTGCCGCCGGGTATTGGTGCAACGCAGAGGCGAGCGCGGCCACTTTCGAGGCCACGCTCGCCGACGGCACGGGCCCGTTCATGCGCACCGGCGACCTGGGCTTCCTGCGCGGCGATGAGCTCTTCGTCACCGGCCGCATCAAGGATCTGATCCTGGTGCGGGGGCGCAATCACTATCCACAGGACATCGAAGCGACGATCTCGCGCAGCGATGCGCATCTCGAGCACAGCGTGGTTGTCGCATTCGAAATCAGCCGCGAGGACAAGGCGGAAGTCGTCGCGCTTTGCGAGGCTGCGATCGAACCGGGCCGCGAGTCCGAACTGTTCAAGGTGGCGAGCGAAGCTGTCGCGCGCGAACACGGGCTGCCGTTGTTCGCGCTCGGCTTCGTGCGCCCCCGTTTGCTGCCGCGGACGTCGAGCGGCAAGCTGCAGCGCAACGCGTGCCGAGTGGCGTTCAAGGACGGCACGCTCAAGCTCGCCGCCATCGCGACGCAAGCCGAAGCGCAACCTGCGGCGCCCGCATCGGCGCCGGTCTCTGTCCCCGCGCGCCGGGCCGGCGGCACACCCGACGCGTTGCGCGCCTGGGCCATCGATGCGATTGCGCAGATCCGCCATGTCGATCGGGCGTCGGTGGACCCGGACGCGTCGTTCTTCGAGCTCGGGCTCGACTCGATCGAGCTGGTCAGGCTGGCGGGCGATTTCGAAACCCGGCTCGCGCGGCCCGTCGAGCCGTCGGCGCTGTTCGACTATCCGACGATCAACAAGGCGCTCGGCCATCTGTGCAGCGAAGGCGACGCGCCGCCGGCGATCGAATTGCAACCATCGCGTCCGGGCACGGACGAGGCGGCCCCCCATGCGTGCGTCGCCGTCGTAGGCATGAGCTGCCGCTTTCCGGGCGCGGAAGATGTCGCCGCTTTCTGGTCGCTGCTCGAAAACGGCGGCGACGCGATCAGCGAAGTGCCGCGCCAACGCTGGGACGTCGATGCGCTCTATGCGCCCGAGCCCGCGCAGCCCGGACGCATGAGCACGCGCTGGGGCGGCTTCATCGACGACATCGACGCCTTCGACGCGGAGTTCTTCAACATCGCACCGCGAGAAGCGCAACGCGCCGATCCGCAGCATCGCATCCTGCTGCAGCTCGCGTGGCATGCGCTCGAAGACGCCGGGCTCGCGCCGGGCAGTCTGGCGGGCTCGCGCACCGGCGTGTTCCTCGGCGTGAGCAGCAGCGACTACGCGCATCTGCAAGGCGGCGTCGAAGCGCTCGACGCCTATAGCGCGACCGGCAACGCCCACAGCATCGCGGCGAACCGGATCTCGTACTACTTCGATTTTCGGGGGCCGAGCCTCGCTGTCGATACCGCTTGCTCGTCGTCGCTCGTCGCGCTGCATCTGGCGTGCCGCAGCTTGCTCGACGGCGAGTGCGACCTGGCGCTCGTGGGCGGCGTCAATCTGATGATCGGGCCGGAGCTTCACGTCGTGTTCTCGCAGGCGCGCATGATGGCGTCCGATGGCCGCTGCAAGGCCTTCGACGACGAGGCGAACGGCTACGTGCGCGGCGAAGGCGCGGCGTTCGTGGTGCTGCGCCGGCGCGAGCAGGCGCGGCGCGACGGCGACCGGCCGCTCGCGCTGATTCGCGGCACGGCGGTCAACCAGGACGGCCGCAGCAATGGGATCACCGCGCCCAATGGGCTCGCGCAAGAAGCCGTGATGCGCGCGGCGCTGGACAAGGCTGGTGTCGATCCGGCCAGCGTCGACTACGTGGAGGCGCATGGCACTGGCACGCGGCTGGGCGACCCCATCGAATATCGCGCGCTGCAAAGGACCTATGCGGCCGCCCAGCGCGAACGGCCCCTTTTGATCGGTTCCGTGAAGGGCAATATTGGCCATCTCGAAGCGGCAGCCGGCATCGCCGGCCTCATCAAGGTCGTGCTGTCGCTGCAGCACGACGCGATTGCCCCGCAGCTTCACTTTCGCACGCTGAATCGCACCATTGCGGAGAACGGCAAGGGGGTGGCGGTTTGCGCATCCGGTCAACGTTGGGCGAGAGGCCCGCGCGCGCGCCTCGCGGGCGTCAGCGCGTTCGGCTTTGGCGGCACGAATTGTCATGTGATCGTCGAGGAAGCGCCGCGCGAGGACGCGAGAGCCGCACACGCACCGCCCGAAGCCGCGCTACCGGACCCGATCCTGACCTTGTCGGCGGCGTCCGAAGCGTCGTTGCAGCGCATCTGCGCACGATACGCGGAGCATGTCGGTTCGTCTGACAGCGATGCGCTGGCGAACGCGTGCTACACGACCAACGTGGGCCGCGCGCATCTCGCCCATCGGCTCGCGCTGCCGGCCGGCGATGCCGCTGCGCTCGCCACGCAGCTGACGCGTTTTGCCGCCGGTGACCGTGACGGGATGCACTGCGACATCACGCACCGGCAAGGGCGGCGGATCGCGTTCGCGTTCACCGGACAGGGCGCGCAATTTCACGGCATGGGCCGGCGTCTTTTCGAAAGCGAGCCGGTCTTCCGGCAGTCGATCGAGACTTGCGCGGCCTTGCTCGAGCCGCACATGTCGAAGCCGTTGCTCGCGGTGCTGTACGGCGAAGACGGCGCCGCGCTGATGGCGCAGACCGAATTCGCGCAGCCCGCCATCGTCGCGTTCGAGTATTCGCTTGCGCAGCTCTGGCGTGCGTGGGGTATCGAACCCGCGGCGGTGATCGGACACAGCGTCGGGGAGTACGCCGCGGCCTGCGTGGCGGGTGCGCTGTCGCTCGAAGACTCGCTCGCTCTCGTTGCCGCGCGCGGCCGGCTGATGGAGTCGCTGCCCGCCACGGGCATGATGGCCGCGCTCCATGCCGACGAGCCGACCGTACGTGCGCTCGTCGCGACGCAGGGCTCGCGCGCCGAGATCGCCGCGCTGAATGGCCCGAAGCTCACCGTGATTTCCGGTCTCGCGACCGACGTGCGCGAGGTGATCGCGCTCGCGCGGGAGCAAAACATTCTCGGCTCCGCGTTGCGCGGCGAGCGCGGATTTCACTCGGCGCAGCTCGACCCGATTCTCGACGCGCTTGAGCGCACCGCCGCCGGCGTGCGTCACGACGATCCGGCCGTGCCGGTCTTTTCGAACCTTTTCGGCGACCCGATGACCTCCGGGCGTCAATGGAGTGGGCGTTACTGGCGCGAGCATGCGCGGCAAGCGGTGCAATACGCGCGCTGCGCGAGCAACGCCGCGGCATCTGGCATCGACGTGTTCCTCGAGATCGGCCCCGATGCCACGCTCACGTCGATCGGCAAGCGGCAGTCGGTTGCAGGCGACGTCCGCTTCGTGGCTTCGCTGCGCGGCGAGGGACACGACGGGCGCGACCTGGCGCAAGCGCTCGCGCAGCTCTATGCGAGCGGCTGCGACCCGGACTGGACGGCCCTACACGCGCGAAGCCGCGCGACACGCGTCGCGTTGCCGCC
>DATGHJ010000176.1:0-4111 GCA_035308085.1 Trinickia sp.
GAGATCGCCGCCGAACTCGGCTTCAGCTCGGCCAATTCGGCCGAAGAGCATCTGCGGGCGCTTGCGCGCAAAGGGGTGATCGAACTCGCCGCCGGCGCCTCGCGCGGCATCCGCTTGCTGATGGGCGTGGACGACGCACCACATCAATTCACGCTGCCGCACGCGGGCCTGATGCAGCTTTCGCTGCCGCTCGTCGGGCGCGTCGCTGCGGGCAGTCCGATCCTCGCGCAAGAACATATCTCGCAGCACTACGCGTGCGATCCGGCGCTCTTCTCGAGCAAGCCCGATTACCTGTTGAAAGTGCGCGGGCTGTCGATGCGCGACGCCGGCATCCTCGATGGCGATCTCCTCGCGGTGCAAAAGCGCAGCGAAGCGAAAGACGGCCAGATCATCGTCGCGCGGCTCGGCGACGACGTCACCGTCAAGCGCCTCAAGCGCCGCAAGGACGGCATCGAACTGATCGCCGAGAACCCCGATTACGACAACATCTTTGTTCAGGCCGGGAGCGCGGAATTCGCGCTCGAAGGTATTGCGGTGGGGCTGATTCGCCCGACCGAATTCTGAACGCCGCCCGGACTCTGCCTGGAGAAACGCCATGGACCGCCTTGCCCGCCTTTTGCCTTTCCGTCAATTCGGCCGCCTGCGCCATCTGCGCGGCGTCGTGCCTTGCGCACCGCTCGAAGCAAGCGCCGCGCTGACTCGCACCACGCGAATCGCCGAAACGCGATTCGATCAGCCCGAATTGCAAGCGGGGGGATGGGAGCCGGCACTGCCGTCGGCGCTGCCGGCGTTCGCCCGGGTGTCATTGAATAGCGGTTTGAACTCAGAACCTGCGCGGCGTGGGCCGGTGCGCGTGTATCACAGCGCGTCGCGCCTGATCATGGTCGGCACCATCGACGCGGTCTGCCGGATGATCGATCGTTGCATTGCAGCCGAAGGTTCGGGCGCGCAACAAGGGCTTTTCGATTGACGGGCGCCGTGGCGCACTCGGTTGCGTCACGCATTTGCTAACGCAGGCGCCACATTCATTGCGTCAGTTGCAATAGCTAACAATTCTGAAGGGATCATTTTCTTGGCTTGACGGTCCACCGTTCATCAACTATTTCTGCGGAGACCTTTCCCTCATGTCCGATCCCGTTCGCTCAACGCAACGCAATCCGGTCGCTCTTGCGATTAAGGTCGTTATCGCAATCGCCGTGGTCGCGGTATTGGGCTATGCCTACGCGTCGCCGTACGTTGCGCTCGATCGCCTGAAGCGCGCGGCCGACGCGCGCGACGCACAAACGCTCAATCAGTACGTCGACTATCCGGCTTTGCGCCAGAGCCTCAAGGATCAAGTCACGCAATTGCTGGCGCGGCGTATCGATGAGCAAAAGCTCCACAATCCGCTCGCCGCCATTGGGGCGATGGTCGGAATGGCTTTGGTCGGGCCGCTCGTCGACGCCTATGCGACACCCGACGGCGTGGCCGCAATCCTCGACGGCATGCCACCGCGCGGTACACCCGGCGAGCATCCGCCCGAACCGGGTGAACCCTCGGAAAACATGGCTTCGAACGCGGCTCCGCCGCAACCCGCGTCGGCACCGGCCCCATCCTCGAGCCAGCCGGCATCGGCCCCGGTGCCGCCGAAAACCACAGCGGGCTATCGCGGCCTCAACGAGTTCGCCGTCACCTACCAGCGCAGTGCAGGCAACGCGCCGTCGCCGTATTCGGCGATTCTGCATCGCGAAGGGTTGTTTTCGTGGAAGCTGGTGGCCGTCGAGCTAAATGGTTAGATCGATTCAGCACGCTCATTAAGCATGCCCATTAAGCATGCTCAGACGCGCGTGACCATGGTGACGTGCGGCCAGCCTGGGCAAGCGGCCGCACGAGAGACTGAACTTAACGCACGGTACCCGCTTCGCCGCTCATAGCCGCTTCGGTTTCCGCTTCTTTTCGTTGCTCTTGCGGCGTCGAGCACGCAACGAGAATGCTGCACGACACGCGGTCGAGCAGCTGCGTGTTGCCCGAACCCATCCACCAGCGCGACAGGCCGCTGCGGCAACGGTGGCCGACCACGACAAGATCGGCCTGGATTTCACTTGCGAGATTGGCGATCTCGTCGATCGGGTGGCCAAACGCAAAATGACCGTGCGCCTGCACGCCCCGTTCGGTCAGCCAGCTCACGCCTTCCTGAAGAATCTCGCGAGCGGCATCTTCGAAGCGGCCGCACGCGACATCGGTCAAGAGCCCGGCGCTCTGGGCGATGCTCGTCCGCATGTCGACGACCGACAGCAGATGCGTCTCCGCCTTCAAGTCGAGTGCGAGATCGGCGCCGCAGCGCAACGCCTTGCGGCCTTCGCGCGTGCCGTCGTAGCACAACAGAATTTTTTTGTAGCTTGCCATCATGACCTCCCATAGGCGCTTGTGCGCGCCTTTGCCCTAATCATGGTGCGCCGCAATTCCGCTTGCAAGGGATGGAAAACGCTTAGCTTTGCATGGGACCGGAGTAGGCGCTAAAGCGCCAATTCCGGTCGACAGAGGATCGGCCGATTCGTGCACCAAATCGAACCAGGGCCACATGAAAAGACGGGGCGATCCGCGGTCCTGGCGCGAGGCCCGCTGCACCGCACAAGTTCAGGGCAAGGCGTGCACAGAGGCGCGTTGGCCGATGCACTAAAATGGCCCAAGCCTCTCACGCATTCCTATCGGAACCTACTCGCCCATGTCTGACGTTGCCATCGACTTTCAGGAAGTCCAAAAACATTTCGGTGGCAAAGCCGTTGTGAACCGCCTGTCGTTTCACGTGCGCGTCGGCGAATGCTTTGGTCTGCTCGGACCGAACGGCGCCGGCAAGACAACTTCGATCAAGATGCTGCTCGGCATGAGCGAACCGGACGCCGGCATGATCCAGCTCTGCGGCGAGCCGATTCCGGAGCGGGCGCGTTTTGCGCGTCAACGCGTCGGCGTCGTGCCGCAGTTCGACAATCTCGATCCCGACTTCACGGTCCGCGAGAACCTGCTCGTATTCGGGCGCTACTTCGGGCTCTCGTCGGCGCAAACGCGTGCGATGGTGCCGACGCTGCTCGAATTCGCGAGACTCGAAAGCAAGGCCGATGCGCGCGTCGGTGAACTGTCGGGCGGCATGAAGCGGCGCCTCACGTTGGCGCGCGCGCTCATCAACGACCCGGACGTGCTGATCATGGACGAGCCCACGACCGGCCTCGATCCCCAAGCGCGGCATCTGATCTGGGAACGTCTGCGCTCGCTGCTCGCGCGTGGCAAGACAATCCTGCTCACGACGCACTTCATGGAGGAAGCCGAGCGGCTCTGCCATCGTCTGTGCGTGATCGAGGAAGGACAGAAGATCGCCGAGGGCGCGCCGAAGGAACTGATCGAGGCGGAAATCGGCTGCGAGGTCATCGAGATCTACGGCGCCGACCCCGCCGCGCTGCGCGACGAACTTGCGCCGTTTGCCGTGCGCACGGAAATCAGCGGCGAGACACTCTTTTGCTACGTGCGCGATCCGCAGCCGGTGCATGCGCGCCTCGACGGCCGCGCCGGCCTGCGCTATCTGCATCGCCCGGCCAATCTGGAAGACGTGTTCCTGCGCCTGACCGGCCGCGAAATGCAGGACTGACCCCTACGCTAGAAAACGCGCCAGGACCCAACGACATGGACGCTCGCCGCCACGACATGCCCAACACCCCCGACACGCTGCCCGCGACCGCCTCGCGCTGGCGCAGCGCACTGCCCGCGAACGCGACGCATTGGATCGCGGTGTGGCGCCGCAACTATCTGGTGTGGAAGAAGCTCGCGCTGGCGTCGATGATCGGCAATCTCGCCGACCCGATGATCTACCTGTTCGGTCTCGGCCTGGGGCTCGGGCTCATGGTGGGACGCGTCGAGGGCGTCTCGTACATCGCGTTCCTCGCGGCCGGGACGGTGGCCTCGAGCGTGATGATGTCGGCGAGCTTCGAATCGATGTATTCGGGCTTCTCGCGCATGCACGTGCAGCGCACGTGGGAGGCGATCATGCATACGCCGCTCACGCTCGGCGATATCGTGCTCGGCGAGATCGTCTGGGGCGCGAGCAAGGCTGTGCTTTCGGGTGTCGCGATCATGCTCGTGG
>DATGHJ010000177.1:0-3564 GCA_035308085.1 Trinickia sp.
CGACCGGCACGTTGATGAAGAAGATCAGGCGCCAGTGCAGGTAAGTGGTGATGAACCCGCCCAGGAGCGGCGCGACAGCCGGAGCGAGGAGCGCGGGCATGCTCAAGTAGTTCATCGCGCGCACGAACTCCGCCTTCGGCACGACGCGGAAGATGATGATGCGGCCGACCGGCACCATCATCGCGCCGCCCACGCCTTGGATGAAGCGCGCGAGCGTGAAGGTATCGAGCGACCTTGAGGCGGCGCACATCAGCGAGCCGGCCACGAAGATGCCGATCGCCATGCGGAAGATGGTGCGGGCGCCGAAGCGGTCGGCGAACCAGCCGCACACGGGGATGAAGACGCCGAGCCCCATCACGTAGCTGATGATGCCGATCTTGAGCGCGACCGGATCGCTGCCGAAATCGCGGGCCATCGAGGGGAGTGCCGTGACGATGATGTTGGCATCGACGCTTTCCATGAACATCGCGCACGCGACGATGAGGGGGACGAGGAAAGCTCGGATGGCAAGCGGCATGGAGGACGGCGCGAGCGAAGGCGGCGGCAAAGCGAAGATTATGCGCCTACTTCAATCGCATTGGGGAGGGGGAACGCGCGTCTCGCGATGCGTTTGTGCCGTTTCGCGGCGGTTTGACAGCACAGTTCGATGGTTCGCAAGCCCGCCACCCCGTCTGCATAGGGAGGCGGGCGTTCTCGCTAGCTCACGCGCTCATTGCGCAAACTTATGGCCCTGCACGTACGTGACGAGCTTCGAGATATCGAAGCTGCCCCAGCCTGTCGGATAGTCCCAACCCTTGCCCGCGTTGTATCCATGACCGCCGTAGCCGTTGTTGCCGGAGGTCACGTCGTGCACGAGCGTCGGCGTCGACTGGACCGCGCCGTAGATGCTCGCCGCCGGGAAGCCGAGCGAGTTCGAGTTGGCCGATTCGAGGCGCGCGTAGAAGCCGACGAAGATCGGCGACGAGAGGCTCGTGCCGCCGATCTGCTGGATCTGCCCGTAGTTGTAGACGAGCGCGCCCGTGCTCTGCGCCGCGTCGAACGCGATATCCGGCACCGCGCGGCCGGCCGGCGCCGGGCTCACGGAGAGCGCCGATTGCCACGTCGGGGCCGCCTCATACGAGCTGAAGCCGCCGGTCGACGCCCATAGCTTGCCGTTCTGGTCGAGTCCCTCGTTCCAGACTGTCTCGCTCGCGTAGCCGTCACTCGCAGTCGTATAGAGCGTCGTGCCGCCGACCGCGATCACGTTCGGCGACGACGCCGGCCACGAGATCGAGTACGTGCTGCCGTCCGGGTAGCCGCGGTTGTTGCACTCGTACACGCCTTCGTCCCCGGACGACACCGAGAACGTCTGCCCCTGCGCGACCGCGGTCGTAAAGATCTGGTCTTCGGCGGCCATCGTGCCGTCGGAATACGCGTCGGCCTCGCACCAGCCGAGCGACACGTTGATCACTTTCGCGAGATTGTCGGAGACGGCCTGGTTGAACGCCTGCGTCAAGCCTGTGTTGCCCGATGCGCTGTTGTCGGCCATATAGAAGAGCAGCTGGTTCACTGCGCCGCCGGCCGCGCCGACGATCGACTGGCTGTCGAGATCCCACTCGCCCTCGCCTTCCTGATCGTCGCTGTAGTCGCCGTTCGGGCCGCCGGTCTGGATCGCCTGGACATTCACCGTCGGCAGGTTGTTGGCGCTCGTGAACTGGTTCAGGTCCTGCGTCGCCTGGCTCACGCCGCCTTGCGTGATGATGCCGACCGTCGTGTTCGCCGCGCTCGGCGTATTGCCGACGTCGTAGAGGGCCGGGAATTCGGTCGGGCTGTGGCCCGTCGCGGTGCCGGTGGCGAGCGTCTTGGCCTGGGTGCGCGGCCCGGCGTGCAGCATCGTGTGGGCGCGCGTCACGTTTTGCAGGCCGAGCACGGACAGCACGGTGTCGCTGAGTGCTTCGGGCACTTGCGCGGGGGCCGTGTTGGCAAACACATCGCGGTTGTTGCGCTGGAAGTGGACGAGCGGCGTATTGAAGCCGCTCTTGACCGAGCTGGCCGTGCCGTCCGCCGACACCAGCAGGCGGTTCGGCGCCACGCGGATATTGATGAAGCCGTTCTTGCGCAGATGGGCGACGACGGCTTGGACTTGCGCTTCGGTCGGCGCGTAGTCCGCGAGGAATTGCTGGTGCGTGAGGAACTTGCGGAAACGCGTGCTCTTGCGGTCGTTGACGTCGCGCGCGAGCTGCTGAAGCTGGTTCGCATTGCGCAGCCTCAGGCTGACCACGACGTGCGTCGGCGAGCCGGCCGCCAGTTCGACGAGCGGCGTGGCGGCGAGCGTGCGCGTCGCCGGGGCGATGAACGCCTTGGTTTCGGTGCTGACCCACGTCGTCTGCGCGGGGGCGGCTGCCTGTGCGGCGGATGTGACGGCGAGTGGCAGAATCAATGCGGTGCATTTAAACGAAGCTAATGCAGAACGTTTCGTATTTAACGGCGACTTCATTTGACCTCCTGAATCGATACGCCATGAGCAAGCACATCGGTCGAGTCTCGATGCATCGACAGATTGGTATTTCAAGCCGTCTCAGGCGTGATTTCGTTGATATGGATTTTGAGCGCTAGATGGAGCGATGCGCGCCGCTAAACTAGCAGTGGCGGTGCTTCTGCCGGTAGCTGTCAGGTTTGGCAGTGGAATCGCGAATTTTTCTCGGCTATCCGGCGTGCGCTTCGAAAATTGAAAGTTCAATGAATGGAAAGCCGGGGGGAACAGGTCTAAATTAGAAAATATCGGGTCGTTTTTATTGGTATTTTTCTTTGCGTGAAATGGAGGATTGATTCTAAATTAAGTGCGGTAATTTATTTTGAATAATTTATTCATTTTGAATGGCGCGCCTTGCGACACACTGGCGCTGCGGCGCCGCGGAGATATCCTGAAAACAGTCCTGGAAGGACTTCACCGCGTCGCGGCGGCAGTCGTCGCTGCGTCGTAGAAGCGCGCCAAGTCTCGCTTCAATGCGCGCAGCGCCGCGTCGTCGAGATAGATCATGTGGCCGGTGGGGTAGTACGTGATGCGGATGTTCGCGCGCAGCGACGGGTCGAGCTCCATGTGCGACAAGTCGTATTCCGTCGCGAAAAACGGCGTTGCGAGGTCGAAATAGCCGTTCGCCGAGAGCACCTGCAAGCGCGGGTTCTGCCGCATCGCTTGCGCGAGATCCCCGGCCGCGTAGGGCTCGGTCAGCTGTTCGCCCCACCATTCGCGGTGCTTCCAGTTCCACTGCTTGAGCGCCGTATCGTTGAAGACGCGATAGCGGTCCTGCGCGACGTAGTGCAGATCGTGCGCGAGATGCTGATGGAGCGCGGCGTCGAACGCGCTCGAGACGCCGCTCACCGACGCGTCGCCATCGGGGCTGTCCGACGCGTCGTCGATATCGATGCCTTCGAAGCGGCCGTCGTAGCGGCCCACGGTGCGCGACTCGCCGCGCAGCAATTCCTTGCGGAAACGCGACGGCCAGATGCGCAGGCGCGTTTGCTTCACGTACTGCGCGTCGAGCCCGGTGTAGCGCGCGACCTGCGCGGCGATCGCGTCGCGTT
>DATGHJ010000178.1:0-4631 GCA_035308085.1 Trinickia sp.
ACGGACGCATGACGTCCGCGCCCGCCCGCCGCGAAAAATCGTCCAAGCCGAAAACCGGCGGCAAAGCCGTGTTCGACTGGCAGGATCCGTTGCGCTTCGACGATCTGCTGTCCGAGGACGAACGCTTGGTGCGCGATGCGGCGCGCGCCTACGCGCAGGACAAGCTCATGCCGCGCGTGCTCAAGGCCTTTCGCGAGGAACATTTCGATCGCGCGATCCTGAACGAGATGGGCGCGCTGGGATTCCTCGGCTCGACCATCCACGGCTACGGCTGCGCCGGCGCGAGCTATGTCGCCTATGGCCTGGTGGCGCGCGAGATCGAACGCGTCGACAGCGGCTTCCGTTCGGCGATGAGCGTCCAATCGTCGCTGGTCATGTTTCCGATCTTCGCGTTCGGAACCGAGGAGCAACGCAAGAAATACCTGCCCAAGCTGGCGACGGGCGAGCTCGCCGGCTGCTTCGGTCTGACCGAGCCCGACGTCGGCTCCGACGTCATGGGCATGAAGACGCGCGCGCGGAAAGCCGACGGCGGCTACGTGCTCAAGGGTAGCAAGATGTGGATCAGCAATGCGCCCTTCGCTGACATCATGGTTGTGTGGGCCAAGCTCGACGAAGGCAACGGCGACGTCATCACCGGTTTCATTCTCGAACGCGGCATGAAAGGACTGTCGACGCCCAGCATCGAAGGCAAGTTCAGTTTGCGCGCGTCGGCCACCGGCGAGATCGTCATGGACGAGGTGCACGTGCCCGAGGCCAATCGGCTGCGCGGCGTCAGCGGACTGAAGGGGCCGTTCTCGTGCCTCGACAACGCGCGCTACGGCATCGCCTGGGGCGCGCTCGGCGCTGCCGAGTTCTGCTGGCACGCCGCGCGCGACTATACGTTGTCGCGCACCGCCTTCGGAAAACCCTTGGCGGCAAATCAGCTCATCCAGAAAAAGCTTGCCGACATGCAGACGGAAATCACGCTTGGGCTGCATGCGTGTCTCCGGCTGGGCCGGCTCAAGGACGACGGCGCCGCGACGCCGGAGATGGTGTCGCTGCTGAAGCGCAATTCATGCGGCAAGGCGCTTGAGATCGCGCGGATGGCGCGCGACATGCACGGCGGCAACGGCATCGTCGACGAGTACCACGTCATCCGCCACATGTTGAATCTCGAGACCGTCAACACTTACGAGGGCACGCACGACATTCATGCCCTCATCCTCGGCCGCGCGCAGACAGGCATCGCGGCGTTTTAGCGGCGGTCGGCTGCGGCCGTCGTGACGGCCCCAATCCGGCGCCTTGCTGGGCTGCAAGCGGCGCGTCATGGTCGGCCTCCGACAATTCATTGCGATCGTGAATGCGAGGGAGAATGCCGATGGCAGAAACCAAAATAACTGCCCAAGAGATTGTCGCGTTGAGCAAGCAAGAGGGTTTTCTCGCCAAGCAGCTCTACGTGATTTTCACGATGCCGACGAACGGCCTTGGGCCGGTCATGGCGAACATAAAGGCGCATCTCGAGTTTCAGACGGCGCTCGAAAAGCAGGGAATTATGTTTGCCGCCGGTCCAAATTGGGCGGACGACGAGAAATCGTGGGACGGCGACGGCATGGTCGTGATCCGGGCCAAGTCCCTCGCGGAGGCGCGTGAAATCGCCGAGCGCGATCCCATGCACAAAAACGGCGCGCGCAAATTCCGAATTCGACCGTGGCTCGTCAATGAGGGTACGGTTTCGGTGCGGCTAAATTTCTCGAAGGGCTCTTTCGAGATGATGTAAGCCATCTCGTTTGGTTCGCGACCGTCAATCATTCCGCGGGCTCGCCACGGCCCGAATAGCAAACGGCCGGTCCGCAAGGGACCGGCCGCGATCGCAAACGGTTCGAATTCGTTTCAGGCGGCCGAGGTGAACGCCAGGTTGCGGGCGCCGAGCTCGACGGCCTGCGTCCAGAAGCGCTCGAGACGACGCAGGGTCTTGTGCGCTTGGGTGAGCTCTTCGGCCGAGAGCACGCCCTGGCCGAGCGACGCAATGTGCCGCTCGTGCATCGCGTTGAGCTTCTGGTGCAGATCAAGGCCCTTGTCGGTGAGACGGACGCGCACCGAACGGCGGTCGTGTGGCGAACGCTCCTGCACGATATAGCCGTTTTCGAGCATTTTCTTCACATTGTACGAAACGTTCGAACCGAGATAGCAACCGCGCAGCGTCAGCTCGCCGACGGTCATTTCCATGTCGCCGATGTTGTAGAGGATCATCGCTTGCACGTTGTTGATGTCGTGCACGCCGTTGGTGTCGAGTTCGAGCTTCACCACTTCGAGGAACTGGCGGTGAAGACGCTCGACCAGCGCGATCAAATCCATGTAGGCGGTTTGCATGACGGCCTCGGCTTGTGTGTACGAATCCTGTCCTGGTGCCGATCTTATGACCCGGCAGGTTAATACATCATTTAAGCGAAACATTGCGCAGCATCGCGGCTAAACTTATCGATCACCGAAATGCCCCAAACATCGCCCCCAGGCGACTAAGTAATTGTCAGCACAAACCCGGCGCGGAACACCACGAATATTCCTAAAATTCAATCGAACGTTACCTCGCGCGCGCCAAGCGGCGCAAAGTAGCCATCGACGGCGATGTCGGTAACCCCGGCGAGACTATCGGGCCGCCAACGCGGCGCATTGTCTTTGTCGACGAGTGTCGCGCGAATGCCCTCGAAAAAATCTTGGGCCGCAAGCACGTGCTGCGTCAGCCGATACTCGAGGGCCAGTGCGGCTTCGACGTTCATGCCGCGACCGAGCGCAAGCTGCCGGAACGTGATCTTGAGCGACGACGGCGAGGCCCGCATCATTGCCGCGTGGGCATCCTTCGCCCAGGCTGCGGCCTCGCGCGCGAGCGCCGCGACGATCGCTTCGACCGATGCCGCCGCGAAGACACGGTCGATGTCGGGCTGAATCGACGCTAGCGCCGCCGCGCCCGGGTCGGAGGCGAAGCGCGCCAGCGTCGCATCGGTCTGCGCACGCGCGCCGCCGGCCTGCCATGAGAGCGTCGCTAGCGAGTCGATCAGCGCCGGCAACCGCTCGCTTGGAACATGGTGCGTGGCGAATTTGCCGTACAATGCGTCCGCAGCGTTGATACGCCGGCCGGTGAGCGCGAGGTAAAGACCGAGACGGCCGGGACAGAGATTGAGAAAGCGGCTGGCGCCGACATCGGGAAACAAACCGATCTGCACCTCCGGCATCGCGAACAGGGTTTTCTCGGTCGCGACGCGGTGCGAACCGTTGACTGAAATACCGGCGCCGCCGCCCATGACGATGCCGTCCATCAACGCGATGTAAGGTTTCGGAAAGCGATGGACGTGCGCGACGAGCGAATATTCCTCGCGAAAAAAATCGGCCGTGTCGTTGCCGGGCGCGCGGCACGCGTCGTAAATCGCGCGCACGTCGCCGCCGGCACAAAAAGCGCGGCCGCCCTCGCCCATCACCACGATCGCGTGTACGGCGGAATCGCCGCCCCAAGCGACGAGCTGCGGCGCGAAGCGGCGATACATGGCGAGCGATAGCGTGTTGAGCGCTTTCGGCCGATTGAGCCGGACGATGCCGAGGCCGCCACGGCGCTCGAAAATGATCTCGTCGGAACTCACGGCGCGGCGGCGGTTGGCATGGCCGGCGGATGATATGGCGCTGGTGCTATGCCTTACAATGCGCGTCGACACCCACATTAAGCCGAATTTATAAGCCCATGCCGCGGCACCCCGCCCTATGGCCTCGCGCTATGAACTGTGCGATTCTTGGCACGTATGGACGATCAACCGCGCCGCACCCCTGCCGCCGCCCGCGAGCGCTCGGGCGAATTTCCGCGTTTGCGCCTGCGGCGCAACCGACGGCGCGCCTGGTCGCGCAAGCTCGTCGCGGAAAACACGCTGACCGCAGGCGACCTGATCTGGCCGATGTTCGTGCACGACGAGAAAGCCGCGCGCGCGCCGATCCCGTCGATGCCGGGCGTCGATCGCTTGTCGATTGCGGCGCTCACGGTCGAAGCCGGCAAGGCGAAGGATCTCGGCATTCCGCTGATCGCGCTGTTTCCGGCGACGCCGCCGTCCCTCAAGACGCCGGATGGCGACGAGGCCTTCAATCCGGAGAACCTGGTCTGCCGTGCCGCGCGCGCGCTGAAAAAGGCGCATCCCGATCTCGGTGTGATGTGCGACGTCGCACTCGATCCCTACACAACGCACGGCCACGACGGGCTGGTGCGCGACGGTGAGGTCGCCAACGACGAAACCGTCGCCGCGCTGGTGCGTCAGTCGCTGGTGCAGGCCGAAGCCGGCTGCGACGTTGTCGCGCCGTCGGACATGATGGACGGTCGCGTCGGCGCCATTCGCGACGCGCTCGACCGCGCCGGTTTCGAGCACGTGCAGATTATGGCGTATGCGGCGAAATACGCGTCGGGCTTTTACGGACCGTTCCGCGACGCAGTCGGCTCCAAATCGTCGCTCGGCAAAGCCGACAAGCGCACCTATCAGATGGATCCGGCGAACGGCGACGAGGCGTTGCGCGAGGTCGGGCTCGACGTCGCCGAAGGCGCCGACATGGTGATGGTGAAACCAGGCATGCCCTATCTCGACGTGCTGTGGCGGGTGAAGGAGCGCTTCACGTTGCCGACC
>DATGHJ010000179.1:0-11017 GCA_035308085.1 Trinickia sp.
GCGCGTTCCGCGACGGTCAGGGGCGCTGCGTGGTCAGTACGCGCCGGGCCGCCCCCAAGCGTACTGAGCGCCCCCTCGGGGGGCAGCGGCCGCGGGGAGCGTGGGGGCTGTTCCATCTCAAATCACCTTCTTCGAAAACAGGTCGTGCATGTTGAGCGCGCCAATCAGCTTGCCCGCTTCGTCGACGACGAGCATCTGGTTGATGCGATGGCGCTCCATCAGTTCCACCGCTTCGACCGCCAGATGATCGGCGCCGATCGTACGGGGGGCGCGCGTCATCACCTCGGCGATCGGCAGGTCGCGGAAGTCGCCCGTGCGTTCGAGCACGCGGCGCAGGTCGCCGTCGGTGAAGATACCTTCGACGCGGTCGTGTTCGTCGACGATCGCCGTCATCCCCATGCGCTTCGCGGTCAGCTGGAAGAGGGCGTCGCGCACGGAGGCGTGATCGAGCACCTTCGGCACTTGGTCGCCCGTGCGCATCACGTCGCGCACATAGGTGAGCAGGCGGCGGCCGAGCGCACCGCCGGGGTGCGAGCGCGCGAAATCGTCAGCGCCGAAGCCGCGTGCGTCGAGCACGGCGACCGCGAGCGCGTCGCCAAGCGCGAGCGCGGCCGTCGTGCTGGCCGTCGGCGCGAGGTTCAGCGGACAGGCTTCCTTCGAAACGCCGGCGTTCAGGTGCACGTCGGCGAGCTTCGCGAGGCTCGATTCGGGGCGCCCGGTAATCGCGATCAGCTTGGAGCCGAGGCGCTTAAGCAAAGGCAGAATCGAAATCAGCTCGTCCGATTCGCCGGAATTGGACATGGCGATGAACACGTCGTCGGCGGTCACCATGCCGAGGTCGCCGTGGCTCGCTTCCGCCGGATGCACGAAAAAAGCGGGCGTGCCGGTGCTTGCCAGCGTAGCGGCGAGTTTTCGGGCGATGTGGCCGGATTTGCCGATGCCTGATACGACGACGCGTCCGCGGCAGCTCAAGAGGAAATCGACTGCGCTGACGAAACCGTCGTCGAGTTGATTGCGAAGCCCGCGCACGGCGTCAGCTTCGATGTCGAGCACGTCCCGGGCGAGCGCCAGCGCCCGGTCGCCATTGATTTTCGCTATCATTCGCGGAGTATAGCAAAGGCGTTTGTTCGCCGCGTCAGGCCGCCTGTGCCTGCCTGCTGCCTTCCCCGGCTCCAACATCCCGTCCCGAATGCGCGGTCGCTGCGCGCGCGACGGGTTCCGCTGACGAACGAGGACGCTTAGCCTGTGGTGATATCGCCGCTCGAGATGACGCTGTTTCTGCTGCTCGCTTCGGTGGCAGGCGTTGTCCTATTCCGTTTTCTGAATCTGCCGCCGATGCTCGGCTATCTGACCGTGGGCATCGTGGTCGGTCCGAACGCGCTCGGCATTGCTCCGGATACGGTTCGGGCACAGCATCTCGCCGAGTTCGGCGTCGTGTTCCTGATGTTTTCGATCGGGCTCGAGTTCTCGCTCTCGAAGCTGCGCTCGATGCGCACGCTCGTGTTCGGGCTCGGCTTGCTGCAAGTGATCGGTACGGTGGCGATCGCGGTGATATTCGGGCTCATCTTCGAGCGCTGGGTGCATATCACGTGGCAGGGCAGCGTCGCGCTCGGCGGCGCGTTGGCCATGTCGTCGACGGCGATCGTCAGCAAGATGCTCGCCGAACGGCTGGAGATCGAGACCGAGCATGGCCGCAACATCTTCGGCGTGCTGCTGTTCCAGGATCTGGCGGTCGTGCCGCTCCTCATCATCATCGCCGCGCTCGGCGGCGATTCGAAGAGCCTCATGGCGACGCTCGGCGTCGCAGCGATCAAGATTGTCGTCGCGCTGTCGCTGCTTTTGATCGTCGGGCAGAAGTTCATGACGCGCTGGTTCAACGTCGTCGCGCGGCGCCGCTCGCAGGAGCTGTTCGTGCTGAACCTGCTGCTCGTCACGCTCGGCGCCGCGTTCATCACCGACAAATTCGGCCTCTCGCTCGCGCTCGGCGCGTTCATTGCCGGGATGCTGATCGCGGAAACGCCGTACCGGCATCAGGTCGAGGAGGACATCAAGCCGTTTCGCGACGTGCTGCTCGGTCTCTTCTTCGTGACGACCGGGATGCTGCTCAACCCGCGTGTCGTCATCGCGCACCCGCTCATCGTGCTGGCGTTCCTGATCGGGCCCATCTTGCTGAAAGCGCTGATGATCACGGGCCTTGCGCGCGTGTTCGGGGCGACGCCGGGCGTCGCGATGCGCACCGGCATCGGGCTCGCGCAGGCCGGCGAGTTCGGCTTCGTGCTCTTGAATCTGATTCTCGACAAGCACCTCGTCGACGCGACGCTCTTGCAGGCGATTCTCGCGTCGATGCTGCTGTCGATGCTCGCGGCGCCGTTCTTGATCCAGAACGCCGATCGCATCGTGCTGCGCTTGTCGTCGACTGAATGGATGATGCAGTCGCTGCAAATGACGCGCATCGCCACCCAAAGCCTGAAGCAAAGCGGCCACGTGATCATCTGCGGCTATGGCCGCGCCGGGCAGAACCTTGCGCGCATGCTCGAGCACGAGGGTCTCTCGTACGTCGCGCTCGACCTCGACCCGGACCGCGTGAGCGCCGCGGCCACCGCAGGCGAGTCGGTCGTGTTCGGCGATGCGGGGCGGCGCGAATCGCTGCTCGCGGCCGGTATCCACCGGGCCGCCGCGATCGCGATCACCTACGCGAACACGCCTTCCGCGCTGCGTGTGCTGCACAACATCCACGAGCTCGAGCCGACGCTGCCCGTCATCGTACGCACCGTCGACGACGCCGACCTCGAAAAGCTCCTCGCCGCCGGCGCAACCGAGGTGATTCCCGAGATCGTCGAAGGCAGCCTGATGCTCGCGTCGCACACGCTCGTGCTGATGGGCGTGCCGATGCGGCGCGTCGTGCGGCGCGTGGAGGAAATGCGCGACGAGCGCTACAGTTTGCTGCGCGGCTATTTCCACGGCGCAGACGACCTCGGCGACGAGGACGGCCACGAGCAGGTGCGGCTACAATCTGTGCCGGTCGACGAGAACTCGGACGCCGTCGGGCGCTCGCTCGAAGAGCTCGGTCTCGCCGGCATCGGCGTCGAAGTGACGGCCATTCGCCGGCACGGCATTCGCGGTGTCGAGCCGGGCCCCGAGACGAAGCTGCGCGCTTCCGATATCGTCGTGCTGCGCGGGCTGCCCGAGGCGCTGGCGATCGCCGAGGAGCGCATTTCGCGTCATCGCCGCGCGGGGGCTTCCGCCGCTTGACGCGGCGCCGGGTGCAGGCCGTCGACTCGCTTTCCTACCGGCCCTGCCGGTTTTTTATCGTATTTCAGGCCCTGCGTCGCGGGTAAAGCGCGAGCAACAGGCCGCTTTTTGCGGAGACATCCATGTCCAACGCACGCTCCGGTGCGCCCATCGACGCGGCCGAGTTCATCAAGAGCCAGATTCGCACGGTCCCGGACTGGCCCCAGGCCGGTGTGCAGTTTCGCGACATCACGCCGCTTTTGCAGCGGCCCAAGACGCTGCGCATGCTGACGGACCTGCTGGTCGAGCGCTACGTCGAAGCGAAGCTCGACTACGTCGCCGGGCTCGATGCGCACGGCTTCATCATCGCGCCGATCATCGCCTACGAACTGAATCTCGGCTTCATTCCGATCCGCAAGATCGGCAAGCTGCCGTACCGGACGGTGTCGGAGTCGTACGAGCTGGAATATGGCAGCGCGACTGTCGAGATTCACGAAGACGCGTGCCGCGCGGGCGATCGCGTCGTTATCATCGACGACTTGATCGCGACGGGCGGCACGATGATGGCCGGCAAGAAGCTGCTCGAGCGGCTGGGGGCGGTTGTCGTCGAAGGCGCGGCGATCATCGATCTGCCGGATCTCGGCGGCTCGAGGCTGTTGCGCGGCAACGGCTTGCCGCTTTATACGATCACCGAATTCTCCGGCCATTGATGTGCTGGCTTTTCCTGTCGTGTTTTGCACGGAGCGCTTGAGCGATGCCTAACTTCCTGCTGTTTCTCGCCACGTCGATCGCCATCACGATGGCGCCCGGTCCGGACAACCTCCAAGTGCTCGCGCGCGGCATCTCGCAGGGGCGCGCCGCGGGCTTCGTTGCCGCGCTCGGCTTTGCCGCCGGCATCTCGTTCCATACGACGCTCGCCGCGTTCGGCGTGGCCGCGCTCATGCGTTCGTCGCAAGTCGCGTTCGAAGTCGTCAAGCTCGCGGGCGCCGCGTATCTGATCTGGATCGGCATCAAGGCGTTGAGGAGCCAGGGGCTCGCGACCGCGCATGAGCGTCCGCCGCAGGCGCTTGGCGTCGTGTTCCGGCAGAGCGTGATCGGCAACATGATGAACCCGAAGGTGACGCTCTTCTTCGTCGTGTTTCTGCCGCAGTTCGTCGATCCGCACGGCGCGCAGAGCGTGATGGTGCAGATGCTCGAGTTGGGCGTGTTGTTCATGCTGCAGACGGTCGTCGTGTTCTCGGCGTTCGGCGTCTGCGCAGGCATGATCGGCAATTGGTTGAAGCGCCGGCCGCGCGTCGGCGTGTGGCTCGATCGGCTTGCCGGCGCGACCTTCATCGCGCTCGGTCTGCGCATCGCGCTGCGCGACTGACGCAGCAAATAGGAGCTTTCGTTCATGACGTTGCCTTGCATTGCTGCCGCGCGGCGCTTCGATGCGCGTGCGCATCGGCCATTCTGGATCGATGGACAGCGTGTCGGCTGGATTCGCGAAACGGACGTGCCGCTACTCACGCGCTGGCCTGATGTGTTCGATATCGATTCGGCGCGCGTTGCGCTTGCGGCGCGCTTCGATAGCAGCGTCGATTCACGCTCGGCGGCACTCGGCGCGGTGATCGGCGCGCTCGCCGCCGACGGCCGCATTCCCGGCTGGCGCGACGAAACCTACGCGATCCGCAATGCGTTCGGCGACGCGCCGCTTGCCTTCATCGAACGCGCCGCGTCGCGTTTCTTCGGCACGATGACGTACGCGGTGCACCTGAACGGCGTCGTAAGCTACGCGGACCGTGCGCCGCAAATGTGGATCGCGCGCCGCAGCGACACGAAGGCGACCGATCCCGGCATGCTCGATAACGTTGTCGCCGGCGGCATCGGCTGGGGCTTCGGCGTCGCCGAGACGATCGTCAAGGAATGCTGGGAAGAGGCGGGCATTCCCGAGGAAATCGCCGCGAAGGCATCGGCAGGGCGCACCGCTCACGTGCTGCAGTCCATTCCCGAAGGCACGCAGGCCGAGCAGATCTTCATCTACGATCTGCCGCTACCCGAGGATTTCGTGCCGCACAACCAGGACGGCGAAGTCGGCGAGCATCGGCTCGCGCGCATCGATGAAGTCGCGCGCTGGATCGACGACGGCGCGATGACTGTCGACGCGAGTCTCGCGACGCTCGATTGCCTGTTGCGTCATCAATGGATCGACGACGAGGCGTGCGCGGGCATCGACGCTTTGTTTGCTCCGCCGGCTTGATCGTGCCGCCCACGCGCTCATCACCGCATTACTGCTTATAGCGTCTAGAAGGGAGTTCCAAGGTCATGTCGACCGAACACAGCTTTATTTTGAAACTGTCGTGCCCCGACCGGCCCGGCATCGTCCATGCAGTCTCGGGCTTCCTGTTCGAGCGCGGCAGCAACATCCTCGATTCGGCGCAATTCGGCGACAGCCGCACCGGCGAGTTCTTCATGCGTGTGCACTTCCAGCAAGTGGGCGGCGACCCGGGCCTCGACGCGCTGCGCGAATCGTTCGCGGCGCTCGCCGAGCGCTTCGCGATGCGCTGGGAGCTGCATGACGCGTCGGTGAAGCCGCGTGTCGTGATCATGGTGTCGAAGATCGGTCACTGCCTGAACGATTTGTTGTTCCGCTACCGCACAGGTCAATTGCCGATCGAGATCAGCGCGATCATTTCGAACCACACCGATTTCTATCAGCTTGCCGCGAGCTACAACATCCCGTTTCACCACTTCCCGCTGACCGAATCGACGGCGAGCGCGAAAGCGGCGCAGGAAGCGCGCGTGCTGGAAGTGATCGAGCAGCATGAGACCGATCTCGTCGTGCTTGCGCGCTACATGCAGATTTTGTCGCCGCAGCTGTGCGAGAAGCTCGCGGGCCGCGCGATCAACATCCACCATTCGTTCCTGCCGAGCTTCAAGGGGGCGAAGCCGTACTACCAGGCGTTCGACCGCGGCGTGAAGCTGATTGGCGCGACCGCGCACTACGTGACGACGGATCTCGACGAAGGTCCGATCATCGAGCAGGAAGTCGAGCGCGTCGATCACAGCATGACGCCGGATCAACTTACCGCTATCGGGCGCGATGTGGAATGCGTAACGCTCGCGCGCGCAGTGAAGTGGCATGTCGAGCACCGTATCGTGCTGAACGGGACGAAGACGGTGGTGTTTCGCTGAGCGATTTCGTTTTAGCAATGTGCCAATGAAAAGCCCGCGATGCGGGCTTTTCAATTTCGACCAGTGGCATAGATCGCTCAAATCAATCGCAAATAAATCAACTCCCGCTTGATATACGCGTAGAAAATCGGCGCCGCTATCACCCCCTGCAAGCCGAAGGCCGCCTCCATCACAAGCATCGCCAGCAACAGCTCCCACGCGCGCGCCTCGATTTGCCCGCCGATGATGCGTGCGTTCAAAAAGTACTCGAGCTTGTGAATGAGCACGAGAAACACGAGCGACGCGACCGCCGTCGGAAAGCTCACCGACAGCGACACCGCCACGATCAGCGTGTTCGAGATCAGATTGCCGATCACCGGCAAGAGGCCGGAGATGAACGTGACCAAGACAAGCGTCTTCGATAGCGGCAACTGCTCATGAAACGCCGGCAGCGCCACAAGCAGATAAAGCGCAGTGAACACCGAATTGATCGCCGAGATTTTGACCTGCGCGAACACGATGCGCCGGAACGCGTCGGCGAAGCGCGCGACGCGCGCGGCAAACGCCGTCGACAGCGGCAGGCGCTGCGTGTGGCGCTGCACGGTGATCGCGATCATCGCGCCGATGATCATGCCGAACAGCACGTGTCCGAAGCCGCGCGCGATGGTCTTGCCGCTCTGCGAGAGCTGCCCCATGTGCGAGTGCATCAACGTGGCGGCTTTCTCCTTCATCTCGGTGACATCGACGGGCAGCGCGGACGCGATCCACTGCGGCGTGCGCCCGCGTGCCTGATCGACCATCTGCATGACCTGATCGAGCAGATTCTGGATGTTGGGCACCGTATTCTCGAAGTGCTCGATGAGGCCGATCGTGAGTCCCGCGAGCCCTCCGACGACCACGATCGACAGCAGCACCACCGCAAGCCAGCGGGCGCCGTGACTCGACATGTGCCGCTCGATCGCCGGCGCAATCATATGCACGAGCTGATAGACGAGCATGCCCGCCAGCAACGCGCCCAAGAGCTTCAGCTCCAGCACGACCACCATGCCGACGAGCATCAGCGCATAGCTGCCGATTTCCACCGCCGACAGCTTCGGCAGGCTCATATCGCTCGTCAGCCGTACGTGACGAGGTTGCAGGTCCCGAACCTGCGTGTCTTGCGACGACGCCTCGTTGCGCTTAGCCATGACTCATTCCCGTCTCCGACCTGATTCCCAACTATTGGTGTGCCCTACCATGCGTCCGTTCGATCAGCGGCGTTTGAGCAGTGCTGCCAGATACTTGCCGGTAAAGCTCGCCTTTGATTTGGACACCTGCTCCGGCGTGCCTTGCGCGATGATCTGGCCGCCGCCCGCGCCGCCTTCCGGGCCGAGGTCGATCAGCCAGTCGGCGGTTTTGATCACGTCGAGATTATGCTCGATGATGACGACCGTATTGCCCTGATCGCGCAGCCGGTGAATCACTTCGAGCAAAAGCGCGATGTCGTGGAAGTGCAGGCCAGTCGTCGGTTCGTCGAGAATATATAGGGTGCGACCGGTGTCGCGCTTGCTCAGCTCGAGCGAGAGCTTCACGCGCTGGGCTTCGCCGCCCGACAGCGTCGTCGCCGACTGGCCGAGCCGGATATAGCCGAGGCCGACGTCGAGCAGCGTCTTGAGCTTGCGGGCGACCACGGGCACGGCCTTGAAGAACTCGTACGCGTGTTCGACGGTCATGTCGAGCACTTCGCTGATGTTCTTGCCTTTGTACTGGACGTCGAGCGTTTCGCGGTTGTAGCGCTTGCCGTGGCAGACGTCGCACGGCACGTAGACGTCCGGCAAAAAGTGCATCTCGACCTTCAGCACGCCGTCGCCCTGGCACGACTCGCAGCGGCCGCCTTTCACATTGAACGAGAAGCGGCCCGGGTCGTAGCCGCGCTCCTTGGCGGCCGGCACGCCCGCGAACAGCTCGCGGATCGGCGTGAAGACGCCCGTGTAGGTGGCCGGATTCGAGCGAGGCGTGCGGCCGATCGGCGATTGATCGACGTTGATGACCTTGTCGAAGTGCTCGAGGCCTTCGATCGCCTCGTAGGGCGCGGGCTCGGTCGCCGAGCCGTACAGGTGGTGCGCGACGGCCTGATACAGCGTGTCGTTGATCAGCGTCGACTTGCCCGAGCCGGACACGCCCGTCACGCAGGTCAAGAGCCCGACCGGCAGATCGAGCGTCACGCGCTTCAAGTTGTTGCCGTAAGCCTCGACGATGCGCAGGCGGCGCTCGTCCGGGTCCTTGCGTTCGTCCGGGTACTCGATGCGGCGCGTGCCGGAGAGATACTGGCCGGTCATCGAAGCAGCGTCCTCCTCGACTTCCTGCGGTGTGCCTTCGGCGATGATCATGCCGCCGTGCTCGCCCGCGCCCGGTCCCATATCGACGACGTAGTCGGCCATGCGGATCATGTCTTCGTCGTGCTCGACGACGATCACCGAATTGCCGAGATCGCGCAGGTGCTTGAGCGTCGAGATGAGGCGGTCGTTGTCGCGCTGGTGCAGGCCGATCGACGGCTCGTCGAGCACGTACATCACGCCGGTCAGGCCCGAGCCGATCTGTGACGCGAGGCGGATGCGCTGCGCCTCGCCGCCCGACAGCGTCTCCGCGCTGCGCTCGAGCGACAGGTAATCGAGCCCGACGTTGTTGAGGAACATCAACCGCGCGACGATTTCCTTGACGACTTTGTCCGCGATGTCGCGCTTCGCGCCGTCGAGGCGTAGCGTTTGGAAGTATCCGAGCGTGTCGCGCAGCGGCCAGCCGCTCACTTCGAAAATCGCGCGCGCGTCGCCGTTGGCGCCGAGGCGCACGAAGTGTGCTTCGCGGCGCAGCCGCGTACCTTCGCACGACGGGCAAGCCTGGTTGTTCTGATACTTCGCGAGCTCTTCGCGAACCGCGACCGAATCGGTCTCGCGGTAGCGGCGCTCGAGGTTCGGGATGATCCCTTCGAACACGTGCTCGCGGATCGACGTGCGGCCGCGCTCGTTGATGTAGGAGAACGGGATCGTCTCCTTGCCCGAACCGTACAGCAGCAGTTTTTTGACCTTCTCCGGCAGGTCTTCGAACGCGGTGTCGATATCGAATTCGTAGAACGCCGCGAGGCTTTGCAGCATCTGGAAGTAGAACTGGTTGCGCCGGTCCCAGCCCTTCACGGCGCCCGCCGCGAGCGACAACGACGGATGCGCGACCACCCGCTTCGGATCGAAGAACGTGATCTGGCCGAGCCCGTCGCAATCGGGGCACGCGCCCATCGGATTGTTGAACGAGAAGAGCCGCGGCTCGAGTTCCTGCAGCGAGTACGAGCAGATCGGGCACGCGAACTTCGAGCTGAACAAGTGCTCCTTTTCCGTATCCATCTCGAATGCGATCGCGCGGCCGTCGGCGAGACGCAGCGCCGTTTCGAACGATTCGGCGAGGCGCTGCTTCATGTCGGCGCGCACTTTCAGGCGGTCGACGACGACGTCGATCGTGTGCTTGTCGTTCTTCTTGAGCTTCGGGAGCGACTCGACCTCATAGATCTTCGCGACGCCCTCGTTGGCTGTGCCGCCGCCCGAGCGGACGCGAAAACGCACGAAGCCTTGCGCCTGCATGTCCTCGAACAGCTCGGTGTGCTCGCCCTTGCGGTTCGCCACCACCGGCGCGAGGATCATCAGCTTGGTTTCTTCGGGCAGCGCGAGCGCGGCGTCGACCATCTGCGAGACGCTTTGCGCTTCGAGCGGGATCTCGTGGTCGGGGCAAAAAGGCGTGCCGACGCGTGCGTACAAGAGACGCAAATAGTCGTGGATCTCGGTTACGGTGCCGACTGTCGAGCGCGGGTTGTGCGAGGTCGCCTTCTGCTCGATCGAAATCGCTGGCGAGAGGCCCTCGATCAGATCGACGTCGGGCTTTTCCATCAGCTGCAAAAATTGCCGGGCGTAGGCCGACAAGCTCTCCACGTAACGGCGCTGCCCCTCCGCGTAGAGTGTGTCGAACGCGAGCGACGATTTGCCCGATCCCGACAGGCCGGTGATCACAATCAGCTTGTGACGCGGCAGGTCGAGATTGACGTTTTTCAGGTTGTGGGTGCGAGCGCCACGGATGCGAATCTGTTCCATTAAACCTGGGCGGGGAAGGGGGCCAAACCTGCTACTATAACGACTTTTCCAGACCGCCGTTACGGCGACCTTACACCGCGCGGCAGGCGCGAACAGGCGCCGATTTCCAGGTCCTCCTTCGCCGCCGATGTCCAATCCTTCCGCCACATCTTCGCGCATGAGTGCGCCCGAAATGCGCGCGACCGTGTCGCTGGCTGCCATCTTCGCGCTGCGCATGCTCGGCCTCTTCATGATCATGCCGGTGTTTTCGATCTACGCGAAAACGATCCCCGGCGGGGATAACGTCCTCTTGGTCGGCATTGCGCTCGGCGCCTACGGCGTCACGCAGTCGATGCTCTATATCTTCTACGGCTGGGTGTCAGACCAGATCGGCCGCAAGCCGGTGATCGCAACCGGGCTTCTAATCTTCGCGATCGGCAGCTTCGTCGCCGCGTTCGCGCACGACATGACGTGGATCATCGTGGGGCGCGTGATTCAGGGGATGGGGGCGGTGTCGTCGGCAGTGATCGCGTTCATCGCCG
>DATGHJ010000180.1:0-5646 GCA_035308085.1 Trinickia sp.
TCGCGCCCCACTGCGTCGCAGATCTCGATGTTGGCGCCGTCCATCGTGCCGATCGTCAACGCGCCGTTCAACGCGAGCTTCATGTTGCCGGTGCCTGACGCTTCGGTGCCGGCCATCGAAATCTGCTCGGAGAGATCAGCCGCTGGAATGATCAACTCGGCCACGCTCACGCCGTAGTTCGGCACGAACACGACCTTGAGCTGCTCGCCGATGAGCGGATCGTTGTTGACCTTCTCGCCGACGTCGTTGATCAGCTTGATGACGGTCTTCGCCATCTTGTACGCCGACGCGGCCTTGCCCGCGAAGATCACGACGCGCGGCACCCAATCGCGCTCGGGCTCGGCGCGGATGCGGTTGTAACGCACGATCACATGCAGCACGTTGAGCAGTTGGCGCTTGTATTCGTGGATGCGCTTGACCTGCAGATCGAATAGCGCATCGGGATGCACCATGATGCCGGTGTCGTGCATCAGCCGATGCGCGAGACGAATCTTGTTGCGGCGCTTCGCGGCGCGGAATTCGGATGAAAACGCCGGATCGCTCTTGAGCGCGCGCAGCTTGCTCAACTCGAACAGGTCGCGGCGCCAATGCGTGCCGATATGCTGGTCGATCAGCGCCGACAGCGGCGGGCTCGCCTGCGCGAGCCACCGCCGCGGCGTGATGCCGTTCGTCACGTTCGTGAACCGCGCCGGGAACATGTGCGCGAAATCCTTGAAGAACTCGCGCTCCATCAGTTGCGAGTGCAGCTTCGAGACGCCATTCACCTTCTGACTCGCGACGATCGCCAGATGCGCCATGCGCACGCGACGCTGGCCGTACTCGTCGACGAGCGAAATGCGGCGGATCACGTCGACATCGTGACCGAAGTGCGCGCTCGCGTCCTTCAGGAATTCGGCGTTGATGTCGAAGATGATTTCGAGGTGGCGCGGCAGCAGGCGCGCCAGCATTTCGACGTCCCACGTTTCGAGCGCCTCGGGCATCAGCGTGTGATTCGTGTACGAGAACACCTGCTGCACGAGCTTCCACGCGCGATCCCACGGCACATGGTGGATATCGACCAAGAGCCGCATCAGCTCGGGAATCGCGAGCACGGGGTGCGTGTCGTTCAGGTGGATCGCCACCTTCTCGGAAAAGCGCCCGAACGTGCTGTGCGTGCGCTGGTAGCGGCGAATCAGATCCTGCATCGTCGCCGACACGAAGAAGTACTCCTGGCGCAAGCGCAGCTCGCGTCCCGCGGGGGTTGAATCGTCTGGGTAAAGCAAGCGCGAAACGTTCTCGGAGGTCTCCTTCGCTTCGACGGCGCGGCGGTAATCGCCCTGATTGAACGCCGACAGATCGAGTTCCTCCGTCGCGCGCGCGGACCACAGCCGCAACGTGTTCGTCGCGCTCGTGGCGAAGCCGGGGATCACCGTATCGTAGGCCATCGCGTTGACGTGCTCGGTCTCGATCCATTGGACGTGGCCATCGCGCTCGATCGTTCGCCCTCCGAAGTGAACCATGTATTGCACTTCGGGCCGCGGAAACTCCCAAGGGTTGCCCGCGCGCAGCCAGTAATCCGGCGTCTCGACCTGCTCCCCGTCGATGATCTTCTGCCGGAACATGCCGTATTCGTAGCGGATGCCGTAGCCGAAGCCGGGAATCGCGAGCGACGCCATCGAGTCGAGAAAGCACGCTGCGAGCCTGCCCAAGCCGCCGTTGCCGAGCGCGGCGTCGGGTTCGAGTTCGGCAGCGGTATCCATGTCGACGCCGAGTCCCGCGAGCGCCTCCTTCATCTGGTCGTAGATGCCGAGCGCGAGCAAGGCGTTGGTGAACGTCCGGCCGATCAGGAACTCCATCGACAGGTAGTAGACACGCTTGACGTCCTGCTCGTATTGATGGCGCGTGGTTTTCATCCAGCGCGCGACGAGCCGGTCGCGCACGGCGAGCGCCGCGGCATTGAGCCAGTCTTGGGGGCGGGCGGTGGCGGCGTCTTTGCCGACGCCGTACATCAGCCGGTTGGAGATGGAGCGCCGTAGCGCATCGACGGTACTGTTGAGCTGGTCGAATTCCAGATCGACGGCTGTCATGAAGCCTCCTTGTGAGCGCTTGCGGCGCGCGGGTGTTGCACGCGCCGCAAAAGCGAGGGACACAGACAAGGGAATAAGCAGGTTACGCCATTTTCCTCAGATTCGGCGACAGCGCCACGACACTTGCGCGCTGTTACATCCGTTGCGCCGCGCTGGTGCGTACCGGCGCGCGCCGGCTGTCGATGTCGCCGCTTCACGCCTAGTATAGAAACGTGAAAAGCAGCGCACTCGCGCGCAGGCGGCGCCCCGCTGCTTGCCCGGCGACGGCTGTACGCACGCCATACGTTCAAAGGGAGGCCGCCATGAACACGCATTCGACGCTAGGCATGATTCACGCCCAGGAACTGCTGATGATCTCGCTGATCCGTTCGCTGCCCCCGGAGATGCGCCGCAAGGCCGCTGACGAATTTCAAGCTCAGGTCGAATTGTCGGAGTTGCCGCACCTCAGTTCGTCGGGCGAGCGCGAAACGGTTGATGCGTTCAAGGCGCATGTTAGACATCTGTCGATTCTGCTTTCCTCGTTTTCTTGATCGGGCCGGTTGACCGCCGCCGCCGTCGGTGCTCGCGGGGTCCGGCGGGGCTGACCGTTAGTTGCGATATCGAAACTTTTTTGGAATAGGCCAACAGCCTTCGCTTTCCTTGCAATTGATAATCATTCTCATTACACTCGATTCCTCATTCAACGACGCCCGCCTCGACCGCGCGGGACGCCAGCCAGGTGTCAGGTTCACCCAGCCAGCTTTTCGATTCATTTGTGACTGGGAGAACCTTTCGTGCATCAACTTCGTTCGGCACGGCGTCCGCTCTACGCCGCGCTTCTCGGCGCCTTCGGCATTCATGCGGCCGCGGCAATGGCGGCTGATCCAGCCCCCATTGCCGCGGATGCCAAAACGACGCAACTGGCCGCGCCCGTTGCCGCCTCCGGCGCCGCCGCGAGCCAGCAACCTGCGCAAGCCGCCGCGCTCTACGCGGCTCGCGAACTGAACGATCAGCTCGACCCGGTCACCGTCACGGCCACGCGCATTGCGACGCCGGCCAGCCGCACGGCGGCGAGCGTGTCCGTCATCACGAGCGAGGACATCGACGAGCAGCAAGCCAACACCATCAAGGACGCGCTGCGCTACGAGCCGGGCGTCACCGTGCGGCGCGCGCCGTACCGGCCGTCGTCGGCCGCGCTGGGCGGCGGACGCGACGGCGATTCGAGCATCAACATTCGCGGCCTCGAAGGCAACCGCATCCTGCTGATGGAAGACGGCATCCGCCTGCCCAGCTCGTTCTCGTTCGGCCCGCTCGAAGCCGGCCGCGGCGACTACGCGGACATGGAGATGCTCAGGCGCATCGAGATCCTGCGCGGCCCCGCCTCGGCGCTCTACGGCAGCGACGGTCTGACCGGCGCGGTGAACTTCATCACCAAGGACCCGCAGGACCTGCTCGACATCTACGGCAAAAAGACCTACTTCTCGTTTCGCCCGAGCTATTCATCCGCGGACCGCAGCTTCGGCGGTACGGTCTCCGCAGCCGGCGGCAACGAGATCGTGCAAGGAATGATCATCGCCGACGGCCGCCGCGGCCACGAGACCGACACGAAGGGCTCGAACAACTCGGCGAGCACGCTGCGCACGACCGCCAATCCGCAAGACACCTACTCGGAAGCGCTGCTCGGCAAGCTCGTGATCAAGCCGACCGCGCACGACTCGATCAAGTTCACGGCCGAGACCGTGCGCCAGCGCATCGACACGAACGTGCTGTCGGCGATCAATCCGCCGGCCACGCTCGGCCTGACCGACAGCAACAAGCTCGAGCGCAACCGCTACAGCCTCGATTACGACTACGGCAACAGCGCCAATCGATACCTCCAGACAGCGCATTTCCAGTTTTACTATCAGGATTCCTATCAAGATCAGTTCTCGAACGAGATCCGCGGCGGTGCGGCGTCGCGCACGCGCTACAACAGCTATGCGGAGAAAGTCGTCGGCGGCTCGGCGTTTGCCGAAAGCGGCTTCCTGACGGGGCCGCTACAGCACAAGCTCGTCTACGGCGGCGACGGCAGCTTCGATCGCGTGACGAACCTGCGCAACGGCACGGTGCCCGGCGTCGGCGAGGCGGGGTTCCCGAACAAGGCGTTTCCCGATACCGACTACACGCTGCTCGGCGCCTTCGTGCAGGACGAGATCAGCTACGGCAGGCTCACCGTGACGCCAGGCCTGCGCTTCGACGCCTACCGCCTGAGCCCGCGCACGGGCGATCCGCTCTTCAACGGCAACCCGGTCTCGACGAGCGACCACGCGTTCTCGCCAAAGCTCGCGGTGCTGTATCAGGTGTCGCCCGCGCTGATCCCCTACGCCCAATATGCGCACGGTTTCCGCACGCCGACGCCCGACCAGGTCAACAACAGCTTTTCCAATCCGATCCACGGCTATACGTCGATCGGCAATTCGAACCTGAAGCCCGAAACCAGCGACACGATCGAAATCGGCCTGCGCGGCAAGCTCGGTACCGGCTACGGCCCGATCAGCTACAGCACTGCCGCCTTCGACGGCCGCTATCACGACTTCATCACGCAGCGCACGGTGAGCGGCGCCGGCACGGTAGCGAACCCGCTCGTCTACCAGTACGTGAACTTCGCGAAGGCGCGCATTCACGGCTTCGAGGGCCGTGCCGACTGGGTCATGCCCAACGGCGTCTCGCTCAAGACGGCCATGGCGTACACGAAGGGCACGACGCAAAACGACGGCGGGCCGAACCAGCCGCTCAACACCGTCAACCCGTTCTCCGCGGTGTTCGGCGTGCGCTACGAGCCGAGCGAGCGCTGGTTCTTGCAAGGAGACCTGCTGTTTCAACTGGCGAAGAGCCGGAGCGACGTCTCCCCCGATTTGTGCGTCGACGCGCGCCGCCGGCCGATTCCCTGCTACGCGCCGCCGTCTTCGTTCGTCGTCGACCTGCGCGGCGGCTATCGCTTCAC
Organism: Trinickia sp.; assembly: GCA_035308085.1. Lineage (GTDB taxonomy): Bacteria > Pseudomonadota > Gammaproteobacteria > Burkholderiales > Burkholderiaceae > Trinickia_A. The sequence goes on from DATGHJ010000180.1 coordinate 5,029, forward strand.
CAAGCACGTGATCGCCTATCTCGGCATCTACAACCTGTTCGACCGCAAGTATTGGAACTGGTCGGACGTGCGCGGCATCGCGCAATCGTCGCCGGTCCTCGACGCCTATACCGCGCCGGGCCGCAACGTCTCGGTGAGCATGAAAGTCGATTTCTGACATTGCGCCAGCCGCTTTCGCGGGCCGCCGCGCATCGCTCATTTCTTATCCGGTATACAAAACAAGGAGTTTGGCATGTTGAATACCAGCACCACCGCAGCGCCCGTCAACCCCGCGCGCCGTGCGCCGCATCTGCTGCGCGAGGACTTCCTGCGCGTCAAGCAGGAGCAAAAGCTGCGCAACCGCGAAGCCGCGCAGGCGCTCGGCGTGAGCGAAGGCGAAGCGCTGGCGGCGTTCGTCGGCGAGCATGTCGTACGGCTCGAATCGAGCTTCGTCGAGCTGTTCGAAGAGATGCCGATGCTCGGCTCCGTGATGGCGCTCACCCGCAACGAAGCCGCTGTCCACGAAAAAGACGGGCGGTTCGAGCAGATGAGCCACGACGGCCTGGTCGGCCTCGCGCTCGGTGCGGCAATCGATCTGCGGATCTTCTACAACAACTGGGCTTCGGGCTTTGCTGTGCT
>DATGHJ010000181.1:0-3369 GCA_035308085.1 Trinickia sp.
ATCCACCATGCCAAAATAGCTGCTGTTACGCGCAGCACCTCGCCGCGCGCGCTATTCGATGGACGCTCGCATGACCTCACCCTTGAAAATCGGTTTGATGGGCTACGGCTACGCCGGCAAGACCTTCCACGCGCCCGTCATCGCGCATTGCGGCCACGCCGAAGTGGCGGCGATCGCGACGAGCCAGCCCGACCAGGCTCGCGCCGACTACCCGGCGGCTGAAATCGTCGCGGATCTGGACGCGCTTGTCGCGCTCGACGCCATCGAATGCGTCGTGATCGCGACGCCGAACGACACGCACTTCGAACTCGCGGCGCGCGCGATCGAAGCGGGCAAGCACGTCGTCGTCGACAAGCCGGTCACGCTGACCGCCGAGGACGCCCGTACGCTCGCGCTGCTCGCCAAGAAGTACGACGTCGTGTTCGCGCCGTTCCACAATCGCCGCTGGGACGGCGATTTCATGACGGTGCGCGCGCTCCTCGAAAGCGGCCAGCTCGGACGCATCACGCACTTCGAATCGCACTTCGACCGCTTCCGTCCGCTCGTGAAGCCGCGCTGGCGCGAGGAAGCGTCGCGCGGCGGCGGCCTCTTGTTCGACCTCGGGCCGCATCTGATCGACCAGGCGCTCGCCCTGTTCGGCGCGCCCGACACCGTCAGCGCGACCGTGAAAATCTATCGTGACCAGGGCACGGCACCGGATTACGTGCATGTCCAGCTCGGCTACCCGAACCAGGAAGTCGTGCTGCACGCCACGGTGCTCGCCGCGCTGGAGCCGCCGCGTTTCGCGATTCACGGCACGCTCGGCAGCTACGTGAAGCGCGGACTCGACACACAGGAAGACCAGCTCAAGGCCGGTCTGCGCCCCGGCGACGTCGATTTCGGCGCGGGCAACCCGCCGGCCCTGGTGCGCCTGCTGCAAGGCGAGCAGGAAGTCGAACACTCGCAGCCGACGCAAGACGGCAACTACGCCGGTTTCTACGGATCGCTTGCGGCGTCGATCCGCGACGGCGTGCCTTTCCCGGTCACGCCGCAAGACGCGATCGACGTCATGACGATCATCGAGCTCGCCAACCAAAGCGCGGCGGAAGGGCGGCGGCTGCCGTTCGTACGTGTCGGCATCGACGAGTAACGAAGCAGGGTGCTTTCGTGGCTCGCCCGGGACGTCGGCCAATCTGACATTCCGAAAGGTACAAACCGTTACAAAATATTCGGCTCGCGTCGTCGTCGCTTTGCGCTCGTGAGCCGTTTTTCCGGCGGCGGTTACCCTTCCAAGACGATGACAAGGAGAATGGAATGCAACGCTTGATTCGCGCGGCCGCTGGCTGTGCACTGGTGGCATCGCTGGCAGCGTGCGTCGTGCAGCAACCGCAGGTGGCCGCGCCGCCGCCCGGGCCGAACCCGCATGAAGTGGCGATGCGGCGCCTCGGGGAGGTGAACGGCCGCATCGAAAACCTGAGCCGTCTCATCGACACTCGCGTCAACCAGGGCTACTACCCGCCGCCGCAAGGTGGCGCGCTGCATCACCGCCTCGACGTGATCCGCCAGGAAGCGCGCGATATGTCGAATTCGCGCGGCGGCGGCTTGTCGGGCGACGAGCAGCACGTGCTGAACCAGGAACTCGACGGCGCGGCGCACGCGATCGGCCAATAAGCCGGAAATTCGAGTTCAGGCAATGCGCAAAAGGCGGCGGACGCGATGTCCGCCGCTTTTTTTGTCGACCGCGCAAAGCTGCGCCGACACCGGCCCGCCGAGTCACGCCTAATCCGCCTACAAGCCTCATTTGACAAGCCTTTTACGCTCGCGTACATTCGCCGCACGCGTCGGGAGAGCGCGCAGGCCACGGGTATCCATTGCGGATTCCAGAGAGGCCGCGCCGCCGAAGGGGCACACCCGCAAACTCTCAGGCAAAAGGACCGACGGCGTCGAAAAACCCGCTTGAACACGTCATGATCCGCGAAGTTGGCGCCAGTTTTGGAACGCCTCCCCGCGGCTCCACCGCCGATATGCGGCGGCACGTGAAGCACCGGTTTTTCGCACTCTGGAGAGCGGCAGCGGCTTAAAGGCTTATCGAAGCCCGAGCAGGCTGCCCACCGAAGGGGCGCGCGTTCGAAGGGACCGATCCCGGGCGACGCAATCTCTCAGGTACCGAGGACAGAGGGGTCATGCAGGGTCACATCGCTTGCAGCCGGAAGGCCGCGAGGGTGAGTCCACATGCATGGCCTTTTTTGTTTTCGCGAGACACCTGACGAGGCCCCGATGACCGAACTGAAACACACCCCGCTCCACGCCACTCACTGCGCGCTCAAGGCGCGGATGGTCGACTTCGGCGGCTGGGACATGCCCGTCAACTACGGCTCGCAAATCGACGAGCACCACGCCGTGCGCACGGACGCGGGCATGTTCGACGTGTCGCACATGTGCGTCGTCGATTTCCGCGGCGATCGCGTGCGCGCGTTCTTCGAGCACGCGATCGCGAACAACGTCGGCAAATTGCAAACGCCGGGCAAGGCGCTCTACTCGTGCCTGCTGAACCAGAACGGCGGCGTGATCGACGACCTGATCGTCTACTTCTTCGCCGAAGACTTCTTCCGCCTCGTCGTCAATGCGAGCACCGCCGAGAAAGACATCGCCTGGTTCAGCCAGCTCAATACCGAAGGCGGCTACGGCCTCACGATCACGCCGCGCCGCGATCTCGCAATCGTCGCCGTGCAAGGCCCGAACGCGCGCCACAAAGTGTGGCAAGTCGCGCCGTCCGCCCGCACCGCCACCGAACTCCTGAAGCCGTTTAACGCAGCAATCGTCGAAGGCACGCCGTTCGGCGAATTGATGATCGCGCGCACCGGCTACACCGGCGAAGACGGTTTCGAAATCGTGCTGCCCGCCAACTTCGTCTGCGAATTCTGGGACTCGCTGCAGCGCCAGGGCGTGCGCCCGTGCGGCCTCGGCGCACGCGACACGCTGCGCCTCGAAGCCGGCATGAACCTGTACGGCCAGGACATGGACGACAACGTCTCGCCGCTCGACGCCGGCCTCGCCTGGACCGTCGACCTCACCGCCCCGCGCGACTTCGTCGGCCGTGCGCCGCTCGAGGCGGCCGGCTCGCAAGCCACGTTCGTCGGCCTGATTCTGCAGAAGGAAAACGGCAAGGCGGGCGGCGTGCTGCGCGCGCATCAGAAAGTGGTCACGCCGCAGGGCGAGGGCGAAATCACGAGCGGCACATTCTCGCCGACCATGCAGGAATCGATCGCGTTCGCGCGCGTGCCGAAGGGCGTGCAGCCGGGCGACATCGTCCACGTGCAAATTCGCGATAAAGCCCTTCCCGCAAGCGTGGTAAAACTGCCGTTCGTGCGCAACGGCAAGGTGCTCGTC
>DATGHJ010000182.1:0-8619 GCA_035308085.1 Trinickia sp.
AGCGGATTTATCGCAGCAGATTTCGATGGCGGGGACTGAAGCGTCGGGTACCGGCAATATGAAGCTCGCGTTGAACGGGGCATTGACCATTGGCACGCTGGATGGCGCGAACATCGAGATCTGCGACGCGGTGGGGCGCGACCATATCTTCATCTTCGGTCACACGGCGGAGCAGGTCGACGACCTGCGCGCAACCGGCTATCGGCCGCGGCACATCTACGAGGAGAATGCGGAGCTGCGCCTCGCGCTCGACCAGATTCGCACCGGCTACTTCTCGCCGGACGACCCCCATCGCTTCTCGGACATCTTCCATACGTTGGTCGATTGGGGGGACCACTACATGGTGCTTGCCGACTTCGCTGCGTTTGCGCAGGCGCAGGACGCGGTCGATGCGCGCTTTCGCGAGCCGCGTCTGTGGACCGAGAGCGCGATCGAAAACGTCGCGGGCATGGGGCAGTTTTCGTCGGACCGCACGATCGCGGAGTACGCCCACGACATTTGGCACGTGAAGCCCGTCGATGTCAGCTAATGCGGGTCGACGCGGCGCTCGCGCCGATAGAAGTGCACGCGACGCCGCGTGCGCCGTCAGCCGCGCTGAGGGCGGCGAATCTGAGTCGTCACCGCGCGGCCGAGCGTGGCCTGCGCGAGTGTGCGCGTGAGGGCCGCGATCACGTCATCGAGCGGGCGGGAGGTGACTTCGATGCGGAATGTCACGCAATCGCGCAGCTTGTCCATCGTGACGACATAGAGGCGCAGGTCGTCGCCGAGCGCCTGGTGCAAGGCGCGGCGTCCGGCGCTCGACGCGTTGCCGGGCACCGTGACGTCGATCGACACATAGGAGACGAGCCGTTCCGGCGTGCGCACGCGGACCGGCCGGGCGATACGTGGCGCGGCAGGTGCAATGTATTCGGCAGTCGACTGAAACATGGCTTAAGCGCTGGCGCGAGACGGGCCGGCGTTCGTTGTTGTGACGAATCCACTGTAGCCCCGTACGGCTAAACCGCGTGCAAAAGCTCTGCGCGAGCCAGTTAATTTTTTGTCAATGCGGCGCAGCAAAGTGGCGATGGACGGCGCTCAGGCGCTGTTCGCCTCGCGCGGCGCGCGCAATTCAAGCACGCGCCGCCAGGTTTTCGATCGCCTGCCGCAGAACCTGGTTCACGTGCTTCACGAATTCGAGGTCCGGGCTGGAGAGGGCTTCGCGTTCGCCGTTCGGCGTGTCGACGAGCAAGCGGTGAGTGATGTCTTGCGTGTACCAGGTGAGCACGCCGACGACGATCATCATGACGCCGAGCGTCAGTCCCGCGCCCGAGCGGAGCATGCCGCCGGCCACGGCGCCGGCGAGGCCAATGAGGGAAAGCGTGAGCGGCAACACCTTATTTTTCTGGACCGTCATGATCCGAGTGCCGCGGATCTCGCGCAGCGCGAAGACTTGTCCGGCTGCGCTGAGGCCGTTGCGGGTGATCGTGACGCCGCGCTCGTTAAAAGCGTTTTCCATCGACGAGAGAGCTGCAGGGTTGAAAGCGCGCAGCGTATCAGACTCTACGGCGATGCGCCGGGAGCGCGAAGGCTTAAATCGGCTCGCTAGTGTAGAGGCGTCCCGGCACGTGGCTCGCCACGACGCGGGCGATGTCCGCGTCGGTGCTTTCCGCCGGTACGACGCACCGGGTCGAAGGTACGTCGCCATGCGTGGTCCATTCGACGAGGCGATACGGCCGACTCCACGGACGTTGAACGGGCATCGACACCCGGCAGCTCTGAACCGGCAGCTTGTGCTCGCTCTTGAGCATCGTACGCAGATGCTTGAATACCGCGTCTTCGATCATGGTCACTCCCGTTTGCGTGTGGCGCTGCCTGCGGCGGCGCGCTGCGTGAGAGGGATAAAAAAATGCCGCCTGACCTACGGCGGCTGAACAGGGGTGGTATGGCGTGCATAGTCGCAGCCAAGAATTAAGCCAAACTTAAAACGTGCTGTCGCATTGCGGCCCGCACTCACCCGCGCTGTTGCATGGTTCTGCCAACGCGTGCAGGAATGCTTTGAAGCGCAACGCCCCGCCAAGAAATCCGCGCGGCGTTGCGCTTTTCGCGGGGCGGCCATCCGCAATGATCGGCCGCTACTTAAAACCAGCAGCGGCGATACGGCTTTAGAACTTGTGACGGATACCGACGCGCACAGCGACTTGATCGGTCGCGCCCGTGTCCGACGTACCGAAGTACGACGAAGGCGTACATCGCGCCGAACGTCAGGCCCGCGAAGTTGGCGCTCGTGAGCTTGACCGAGTTGCTGATGCGGCTCGACGTGAGCTGGTCGACGTCGTTGATGTGATAGCCGTAGTTGCCCGCAACGGTGTTGCCGCCGTTCGAGTTGCTGCCGCCGAGATAGTTGGTCGAGAACCCGCATCGATCAAGCCGTACAGCGTGACGCTGCTTTGTGCATGTGCGGTCCCCGCGATCGTTGCAATGGTAGCGGCGGCGACGATTTTCTTTTTCACAAATTCTCCGTCTTTAAAGGTATGAGCCCGGCTTCCCGTCTTTGCGCGGAATCGCAGGACGGGCGGCAATTTATCGGACGAGAACGAAAGCGATATGACAGCAAGGTCGTCGCAGGGATTTGTTGTGCGGTCGCAACAATCGGCTTGTTCGGGAAGGGCGCTGCTCGCGCACGCCGACGACACCGTGCTCAAGGTCGGCACGATGAGCGGCGCCGAGTGCCGTCGAGCCAGGAACGCAGGCGCGCGGAGGGCGACTTTGCTGCTCTGCGCGCGCCGCGCTTGTTCAGCTCGCTTAATTCGACAGCAGCGAGCCTGTCCGGTAAGGCGTCGTGCCGGCGATTCGCGCGATTTCGAGCCCGGCGGTCGCAAAGCGCGCGCGGTGCCGAGCGTACAGCACGCCGGCAATGCTGCTCGAGATCGTGACGACGCGGTCGGTCAGCGGATCGACGATATCGGCGATCTCCTGGCCCGGCTCGACCCACACTCCCACCGGCGCGCGGAACACGAGCACACCCGAAATCGGCGCGAGCAGCGGCTCGGTGCCGGCGAGCGGCGTGGCCGCGAATTCGAGCTGGGGCAGCGGGGCGGGCGTGCCGTCGATCACGCCGCGATGTGTCAGGTATTCGACGATCGCGTGCGCGTCGCGCTCGGCGAACGCGTATGTCACGTCACCCTGGCCGCGCAGCTCGATCGTCACCGAGATCGAGCCGTTCGGAATCGGATAGCGATCGCCAAAGCGCGCGCGCAGCTCGGACCAGCAGAAGCTGTGGATCTCGTCGAACGGATTGCCGATCGAATTGAGCGCGAGCAGCGACGCCTTCGAATCGAGGTAGCGCGCGAGCGGCTCGACTTCGGGCCACAAATCGGGGTTCGTGTAGAGGTGCATCGCGGCTTCGAAGTCGCAATGCAGATCGAGCACGACATCGGCATCGTATGAGAGGCGCTGCAGCGCGAGGCGCTGCGATTCGAGCTCGGTGTTCGGCGTCTGCTCGCTAAGTGCTTCGCGCATCACCTGGCGCACGGCGACGAGGTTCTGCTGCGCGTCGTCCGTCAGGCGGCCTTCGACGCGCGGCATGATGAGCGCGGCGAGATCGTGGAAGTTGCGGTTGAAATTGGTCGCGGTGCCCGTTTCGAAGCGGCCAAGCATCTGGCCGAGCAGATGCTGATTGAGGCCGATCGGATTCGGCACCGGCACGACGACGATCTCGCCGCGCAGTTTGCCCGCGGCTTCGAGCGCGGCGAGCCGTTTGCGCAGCGCCCACGCTACCAGCATGCCTGGCAGTTCGTCCGCGTGCAGCGACGACTGGATGTAGATCTTCTGCCCGCCGGAGGGGCCGTAGTGGAAGCTCGTCAGATGCCGTTCGGTGCCGAGCGCGGGGGAGATCAACGGATGGGTTTGTGTTTGCATGATTTTGTTTGGGCGCCGGAGGTCATGCGGGCGCGATGACGGGAGAATAGGTCTCAGGCGATTGTACTTCGCGATACGCGGCGCGGGGGGGCGACTCGGCCTCAACGACGCGCAGACCGCGAACCTCGATCGCCAAACAAAAAAGGCCCCGCGGGGCCTTTTTCGCTTGTCCATCCGACTACGAAAGGCGCGGGAGCGTCCCGCGCCGCCGTCGATCAGCTGCCGTACACGTCGAACGTGAAGTACTTCGCTTCGATCTTCTTGTACGTACCGTCCTTGATCATGTCGGCGATGGCCTTGTCGATCTTCGCCTTCAGGTCGGTGTCTTCCTTGCGCAGACCGATACCGGCGCCGTTGCCGAGCGTCTTCGGATCGTTCAGGTCGCCGCCGGCGAAGTCGAAGCCCGCGCCGCGCGGGGTCTTCAGGAAGCCGATGTCGGCTTGCACGGCGTCTTGCAGCGCGCCGTCAAGACGGCCCGAGATCAAGTCCGCATAGACCTGGTCCTGGTTCTGGTACGGGACGATCTTCACGCCCTTCGGCTCCCAGTTAGCCTTCGCGTACGTTTCCTGAATCGTGCCCTGCTCGACGCCGACCGTCTTGCCCTTCAGCGAATCCGCCGTCGGCTGGATGCCCGAGCCCTTCTTCGCGACGAGACGCGTCGGCGTGTTGAAGAGCTTCGACGAGAACGCGATCTGCTCTTCGCGCTGCGGCGTCATCGACATCGACGAGAGCACGCCGTCGAACTTCTTCGCCTTCAGTGCCGGGATCATGCCGTCGAAGTCGTTTTCGACCCAGACGCACTTCGCGTTCACGCGCTTGCAGATTTCATTGCCGAGGTCGATATCGAAGCCGACCAGCTTGCCGTCGGAGCCCTTCGATTCAAACGGGGGGTAGCTCGCATCGACGCCGAACCGGATCGTGGTCCAGTCTTTGGCTTGAGCGACGCCCGCAGCGGAAAGGGCGAGCAGCGAGATGGTCAAGGCGGCTAACAGCTTTTTCATTTTTACTCCTCGGAGGGGTTCGTTCGGCCTCGAATGCGGTTGTGCCGCTTCAAGGCTATTCCGGCGCGATGGTTTGCCAGAACGGTTATTACGGCCGCCGGCCGGGCGGCCAGCAGCGCGCGCACAGCATACCAAGCCAAAAATATGGCGCCGCTAGTAGAACACCGGATGGCGGCCGATCGCAACCTCTAGGCGAAAGACCCTCCGAGAACGGTTGCCGAAGCGCTTTGAGTGCGCCAAATGCGTGTTTTTACGCGCATTTGGCGCCATCAAACGATCCGTTCCCCCTCGCGATACGTGGCGCGCGGCACCGGCAGCGTGTCGTGCATCGTCACGCGCAGGAAGTCGGCGCGCAGGCCCGGCTCGATCGCGCCGCGGTCGTGGAGGCCGGCGGCGCGCGCCGGTTCCGCCGATACCGTGCCGACCGCGCGCGGCAGCGTCCAGCCCGCTTTGTCGACAAGTTCGAAAGCGGCGGTGAGGAGGCTCGACGGCACATAGTCGGAGGAGAGGATGTCGAGCAAGTCCGCGCGCGCGAGTTCGAGTGCCGACACGTTGCCCGAGTGCGAACCGCCGCGCACGATGTTCGGCGCGCCCATGACAGTCGCGATGCCGAGCTTGTGAGCGGCGGCTGCCGCCGCGTGCGTGGTCGGGAATTCGGAGATCGCGACGCCTTCGGCCGCGGCCTCTTCGACGTGTTCGGCGACCGTATCGTCGTGGCTCGCGACAGGCAGGCCGAGCGCCTTGCAGCGCGCGACGATCGCGCGGCGGTGCGCGATGGCGAAGCGTTCCTGGTCAGTGGTGAGTTCCGCGAGCGCGGCGGCCATGTGCTCGTCGGTCCACTTGCCGTTGCGCTCGTGGTACTTGCGCCATTGTTCCTTGTCGTGCCACTGGCGTTGCCCCGGCGTGTGGTCCATCACCGAGGCGAGCCGCAGCAATGGATGCGCGGACAACGAATCGAAAATCTCGACGACGTCCGCCGTGCCGATCTCGCAGCGCAGATGCAGGAAGTGCTCGGCGCGCAGCAGGTTGCGTTCGGAGAAGCGCTGGAGCGCGTGCGCGCACGAGGTCTGGATATCGCGGCCGCGCAGCTTCGAGGTGCTCATCGAGCCGATCGCGAGCGCGTCGAACACGGTCGTGATGCCGGCGGCGGCCACTTGGGCGTCGTGGATCACGAACGCGGCGTCGGTGTTCCAGATCACGCCGGGACGCGGCGACAAGTGCTTTTCGAGGTTATCGGTGTGCAGCTCGATCAAGCCCGGCAGCAGATAGTCGCCGCTCCAGTCTTGCGCGTCGGGCGCCGACGTCGTGCCGCGCGCCAGCTCGCGGATCGTGCCGCCTTCGATCTGCACGACCCCGATGAATGCTTCGTCTCGCGTCACGATGCGAGCGTTCTTGATCAACATCGACAGGCTCCTTGGTTTGCGCGTGTCAGTGAATGAGGGAGGCGGCGGGCGCGCTCAGTTCGAGGCGGCGCGTCGCGACGCTCTGGCGCGTCGCTTCGTCGTGGAAGATACCGACGATCGCGGCGCCGCGCTGGCGCGCTTCTGTGATCAATTCCGCCACGATATCCCGGTTTTGTGCATCGAGCGAGGCAGTGGGTTCGTCGAGCAGCAGCAACGGATGCTCGGCGATCAGGCCCCGTGCAATGTTCACGCGCTGCTGTTCGCCGCCGGAAAACGTGGCGGGCGCGAGCGACCACAAGCGTTGCGGCACGTTCAGCCGTGCGAGCAGGGCGGATGCGCGTTCGCTCGCTTCGTTCTCGTCGACGCCGCGCGAGATCAGCGGCTCGGCGACGAGCGCAAGCGTCGGCACGCGCGGGATCACGCGCAGAAACTGGCTCACGTAGCCGACGACCGAGCGGCGCAGCGCGATCACGTCGTGCGGTTCGGCGCCGGTGATTTGGACGTGGCGCTCGGCGCGCGAATCGTCGCGGATCGCGATCATGCCGCCCGTCGCGAGATAGTTGCCGTACAGGCAGCGCAAGAACGTGCTCTTGCCGGCGCCCGAAGGGCCGGCGAGCACGACGCATTCGCCGCGCGCGACATCGAGTGAGACGCCCGAGAGCGCGGTAATGCTCGCGCCGCCTTGCGTGTGCAGCGTGAAGCGCTTGCTGACGCCTCGCGCGCGCAGCATCAGCGTGTCGTTGTCGATGAAGGCGCGCTCGGGTGCGGGAGTGGCTGTGGTCATCGTCGATCCTTTAGACAGGAAGCACAGACGAAACCAGCGTCTGCGTGTACGGATGTTGCGGATCGTCGAGTACTTGATCCGTGAGGCCCGCTTCGACGACCTCGCCGCCTTGCATCACCATGAGCCGGTGCGCGAGCAGGCGCGCGACGCCGATGTCGTGCGTGACGATCAGCACCGAGAGATGCAGCGTGGTAGTGAGCGTGCGCAGCAAATCGAGCAGGCGCGCTTGCACCGAGACGTCGAGGCCGGCCGTGGGCTCGTCCATGAACACGAGGCGCGGTCCGGTGACGAGATTGCGCGCGATCTGCAGACGCTGCTGCATGCCGCCGGAAAACGCTGATGGGAGCTCGTCGATGCGAGCGGGGTCGAGTTCGACGCGCTCCATCCATCGCGAGGCCGTGTTGCGGATCTGCCCGTAGTGGCGCGCGCCGACCGCCATCAGCGGCTCACCGATGTTCGCGCCCGCCGACACGCCAAGACGCAGCCCGTCGCGCGAATTCTGCTGCACGAAGCCCCATTCGGTGCGCATCAAAAGACGCCGCCGCGGCTCGCTGAGCGAGAGCAGATCGATCGTTTCGCCGTTCGTGTTCGTGTAGCTGAGCGAGCCGCGATCGGCCTCGGTGCGCAATGCGAGCGTATTCAGGAGCGTCGACTTGCCCGAGCCCGATTCGCCGACGATGCACAGCACCTCGCCCGGATAGAGGTCGAACGTGACGTCCGCGCAGCCGTTGCGGCCTTCGAATTGCTTCGTGACGGCGCGGGCGGAAAGGAGCGGCGTCATGCGCGTTCTCCTGCTTCCCGGGCGCTGCCGTGCCCGGCTTGCGCCTCTTGAGTGCCACGCCGGTCATGGCAGTAATCGCTGTCAGAGCAGACGAACATGCGCTTGCCGGCATCGTCGACGATCATCTCGTCGAGGAAGCTTTCGCGTGAGCCGCACAGCGCGCACGCATGCTCCCAGCGCTGGATCTCGAACGGGTGGTCGTCGAAGTCGAGGCTGCGCACGGACGTGTAAGGCGGAATCGCGTAGATGCGCCGCTCGCGGCCGGCGCCGAACAATTGCAGCGCAGGGTTCATGTGCATTTTCGGATTGTCGAACTTGGGGATCGGCGAGGGCGAGCTCAGATAGCGGCCGTTGACGATCACCGGGTAGTCGTAGGTCGTCGCGATGCTGCCGTGGCGCACGATGTCCTCGTAGAGCTTCACGCTGATGAGGCCATAGTCGGCGAGCGAGTGGAGCTTCTTGCACTCGGCGATGCGCGGCTCGAGCTTGAAGAGCGGTTCGGGGTTCGGCACCTGGTAGACGAGGATCTGGTTCGCGCTCAGCGGCGTTTCGGGAATGCGGTGGCGCGTCTGGATCACGGTCGCCTCCGGCGTCTTGCGCGTCGTCTTCACGCCCGTCGTGCGCGCAAAGAAGCGGCGGATGTTGACGGCGTTCGTCGTTTCGTCGGAGCCCTGATCGATCACTTTGAGTGTGTCGTCGCGACCGATGATCGCCGACGTCACTTGAATGCCGCCCGTGCCCCAGCCGAACGGC
>DATGHJ010000183.1:0-6223 GCA_035308085.1 Trinickia sp.
CGCATCCTTGTGCCGCGGCACGGCGAACGATTTCTCGATATCGCGCAACTCCAATTGCAAGCCCGCCGTTTTGGACAGCGCGATATCGCGCGCGTCGCCCAGCGCGCCGTCAGGATCGGCCAATGCGGCGATCGCGTTGGAATACATGACCGGGTCGCGCTCGCCGTCGAACACCGGCAGCGGATACAGCGCCTCGCCGTAGCGCTCGAGCATCGTCTTGATGAACGCGAGCCCGTCGCGCAATCCGGCCGCGCCGCTTTGGCGGGTTCGGCATCGCAGCAGGATCGTGGCGAGCCGGAGATCTTTCGTGCGCAACAATAGCGCGCGGCAATCGCGCTCGATTTCCGCCCAGTTGGCCGTCTGAGGGACATCGACAAAGTCGCCATACTGCGCTTCGGATTTCGGCGCGATTGCGGCTTGCAGCATCACGAAAGCCGAATCGTATTCGAGGTCGTGCCCGCAGGGCTCGCTGCCCGAGATCGGCTCGAGCAGGTCGGCGTAGCGCAGCATGTCGGTCGGAGTGTTCGCGTTCATAGGTGAAGTTCCTGAAATCAATCGCCGTACTGTTCGGGTTCGAAGACCATACCGACCACCGGCTGGTCTCCCGTCGATTCGCCGAGCCAGGTGGAGTAGCCGAGCCGTTGCGCAGCGTCCGCGCGCGCGGGCGGCAACTCGTGCAGCTTGATGAGCAGCTTGACTTCCCAGTCGTATTCGTGGCCGACGAACGCCCGCACCCACTCCACGAAGATGGGCAAATCTTCGCCGTGCGGCGTGAGGCGCAGGTACTGGTCGAGATCGAGCGGGCCGACGACGAGCCGGAACTTGTGCTGCTGGTCGGGGATCATCTCGCCGAGCAGCGCGCCTTCGCCCATGATGGCCGGCGGCCCCGGCAGGCCGAGCTTCGTATGCTCGGCCTGCTCGACCGGAATCCAGTGCGGGACGAACTCCTCGACGGTCATCGGCACGCCAAAGTACTGGGACAGCGCCGCCGCGAGGCCATCGGGGTTGCGCGCTTCGCGCACGAGATGCGCGGCCGCGCTGAAGCGCGCGTGCGTGGGCAACGGGGAGCGCCGGGCTTCTCGAGGGTCGATGCCGATCAGGCTCGCGATATAGAACGAGAACGTCTCGTCATCCGGCCTGTCGAGTGAAGCGGTCGCCTGCGACGACGCCCACGCGCGGTAAAACAGCGAGAGCGCGCGATGATGAAAGAGGTCGGTGAAACGGGCGAGCGTGTGATCCTGATGGCCTTCGGCGCGGCTATAGGCCGCCTCGGTCATATGCAGCGGCAACGGGCCCTGCGGGCCCCAGAGCCCCAGCCCGAAGAGCTTGATGTCCAGGCGGCCGTTATGGATCGCGAGGGCGGCGACCTCGCGCGGCGCGAACGCCATGGACGGCTGCTGCCCGATACGGAACGGCTCCTCTTTGGGCAGGCGCGCGGTGCCCGGCAATGGCATGTGCGGGTTGCGCGCGGCGAGCGTGCGCAACAGGCTCAGAAAGCCGGCTTGCCACGGCTTGCGAGGTTCGAACCAGGGCACCATTGCTTCGAGACGAAGCGGCGAGCCGTGCTCCGGGCTGTTCATGAGCGGGGCATCCATGCTCATACCGCTCCGCGTCCGCCCATGCGCGGCTGCCAACGCGCGACGAGGCCGCGCTGCATGGAGTGAAGTTCGGTTTCGGTGAACACGTTGATGGAAACGTGCCGGGCCAGATAGTGCTCGAGCACCAGCCCGAACAGATAGGGGCTGACGCCGGAGAAGCCGTTTTCGTCCACGGTCAGCTCGCAGCGCACGCCGCGTCCGTAGACGAGCAGCCCGTGGCCGGGCAGGCGCTGGACGACGGGCTCCGTGCGCGCGCCGACGAGCGCGTCGATTTGCGCGGTCTGCTCGCGCTCGCCGGGCGCGACGAAGAGTCGCAGCATGTTGCGCAACGCCTGACCCCCGTCGCCGTGATCGAGCTCGGCAAGCGGCATGTAGTTGAAGCTCAACTGGCGAATGAGGCGCCAGGCGGTCTCGCCGGCTGCGTAGGGCGGGCGCGGCGCGCTTGGCGGATGCACGAGCCGTACGCCGTCGATCGGCACCGAATCCGACATGATCAGATCGGTCGCGCCGTTGCGCGGGATCAGCCGCGGCAGATCGCGATTGGTCACCCAGGCCTCGACCGACAGGTAGCGGATGTCGTCGGGGTAGGGCGCTTCGGCCTGGTCGACGAGCGAGACGTACGCCTCGGTGCCGATATAGGGCGTGCGCGTACCATACTTGCGGGCGTTGGCTGACATCGCACGTTGCTCGCGCCGGATCGAGAAATAGCGGCCGTGGTTGCCGACGTCGCTATGCAGGGTTTGATAGAGCGGATTGAACGCGATCTCCGACGATGTCTCGGCCTTCTGGCCGAACACGCGCGAGACCGAGAAGATCTCGTAATCGAGCGGCCGGGTGCGATCGGCGAGCAGGTGGAACTCGGTCAGCGCGCGATTGATCTCGACACGGTCCGTGCGCTTCGGGAACAAGTTGACGACGGGCGTGCAGAACAGCATGAAGCGCGAAGCGTCGACATGCGTGCTGAGCTCTTCCGGCAGGCGATTGAGAAGCAGCACGATTTCCGCTTCCTTGCCGTCGATGCGCGAAAGCCCGGGCGCGAGCTGCGTCAGCGCGAAGAAATAGAAGCGCTGGCGGCAGGCGAAGTATTCCTGCAGCAGGTTGTGGCCGTGGAACGCGTTCCACGGCAGCGGCAGCAGCCCTTGATTCGATTGCAGGCCTTCGAATTCGACCGGCGTCTTGGCGACCACGTGGCCGTCGCCGCGGGCCGCGCCGTAGGCGCGCACCACCGAAGCGACGCTGCCCGCGTGGATCAGCTCGAACAGATGCGACGCGATGCGCTCGTCGCCGCCGATATAGATCGGCAGGCGCTCGAACCCGTTCATCTGGTTGAACTTCACCTCGCCGACCGTGCGCAGGCGCAGGCGCAGCGCGCCGCGCATCTGCAGGTGCGGCAGCAGATAGCGCTCGGTATCGGGAATATCGGGCGGGATGGCCGTCAGCTTCGCATCGACGATCTCGATCGGCCACAGCGTCACGTCTTGGCCGCTGCGGAATTCGCACGCCGTCTGCTCGCCGGCTGGAATCGCCGAGCGCAGCGTGCTGTGGCGCCGCACCTTGAAACCCTTGCTGAAGTCGCCTTCACGCAGGCTCGGCCGCAACTGCGCCACGGCAATCGACGGCGTCGGCGCGACGTAGTTCGGATAGACGACTTCGAGCAGCCGCTCGGTGAAGCGCGGAAACTCGGCGTCGAGCTTGAGCTGGGTGCGCGCCGACATGAAGCAGAACGCCTCGATCAGCCGCTCGACGTACGGGTCGGCCACGTCGATGCCCTGCATGCCCAGGCGGCGCGCGATCTTCGGATGCTGCTCGGCGAACTCGCCGGCCATCTCCCGCATGTAGGTCAGCTCGCGGCTGTAGTAGTCGAGGAACTTGGGATCCATGTCAATTCTGCTGGTGTGCGCCCGGCGCGAGCGTGACCTTGTTCATCTCGACGTCGAGCATGCTCTGGATGCGGAATTCGAGCGGATACGGCGACCATTGCATGAGGCCGTGAATCTCGAACGTCAGCTTGTTGTAGCGCATCGGCTCGTTGCTGTTGATCGGGCGAATCCAAAGCGATTCGGGAATCAGTCGAGGCTCGAAGCGCGTAATCGCGAGACGGATCAGCTTCTCGATCGATTCCCAGTTGCGATCGGTGAGATAGCTGCCCGTCAGCGCAGGAATGCCGTAGTTGACGACCGAAGCCGCGGCCGCCGAATGACTCGACATGTCGATCTCGTCTTCGAGATTGATCGTGTTGAGCAGCAAGCTCAGGTCGCGCTGGACGATGCGGCGCATGCCCTCGTGATCGGGGGCATACGCGTCGGGGCGCTCGCTGAGCTTCTGAGGCGCATCGTCGATGAGGCGATCGAGAAGCGACGGCAGGTACGCCTGCTTGTGCCGAGAATCAGGCTGGCGCATCGTCGCTCCCATGCAGGAATCGGCATCCGCCGATCTCGAGCAGGCCGAAATCGCCCTTGTCGGTGGTCCAGGTCTTTTGGCCGAGCGCGATGACGCCGGTGTTGCCCACATCCGTCCAGGTCGTTTCGCGCGCCAGCTTGATGGGGCCCGGGCCCAATTCGGAGCCGGGGTAGCGCGTCGGCAGGTAGCCGCGCAGGACCGTTGCATTGCGCAGGATCGCGGTAACGGGACGCCAGACCAGGTCCGTCAGCGTGGCAGCCGGGGTCAAGGTCAACGACTTTATCTCGTCGAACGGAATCCAGCGGTAGCCGCCCGCCACCGCCATTTCACAGATAGGTCCAAGACGGCTGTCGCTGTCGGTCAGCCACTCGAATTCGCCCAATTGCTCGCTTTCGCCGCGGGTCGCAGGGGCGTCGTTCAGCGCCGCCTCGCGCAGTTCGTCCGCGGCGGCCAGATTGCCCTCGCCGAGCATGGAGTTGGCCTTCAGCAGCGTCTCGACCCAGCCCGGTAGCGGATCGATCGAGCCGGGCGTGCGCACGCCGGCAAAGACTTCCGCGCGGAACATTTCGCTTTGAACGAGGCCGCGATGCAATTGCGCCCGCGGCTCGCCTTCCGGTACCAGCGCAGCCCACGCTTGCAGTTGCTTGAGCGCGCGCTCCCATTCGCCGTCCACACACAGCAATTGAAACAGCAGCCAGCGCTCGCGGGTATTCGCGGGCTGATTGCGGACGGTTTCGGTGGTGCGCGCCTCGAGCTCGTCGAACGTCTGCGTTTTCAGTAGATCATGGAGCGTCGGCGTGCCGGAGGCTGACATATCAGCGGTGATTTTCATTTTGTGAGTCCAGTTCGTCGTGTTGGGTGGATTCGAGCATTGAGAAATGGCTGTCCACGGTAATCAGGTGATGCTCTTGGCGGGCCAGCAACGCGGTTTGCGGGAAGAGCAGGTCCGGCACGCCGCCGGGCGCGAGCAGCGCGAGAATCTCGTGCTGTGGGTCTGCTTCGAAGATCTGCTCGGCGCCGAACGTATCGAGGCTCTCCAAAAGGGCGTCGATGTTCCGATCGCTTCCCAGCAGATCGTCCATCAGCGAGCCTTCCGCATAGCGCTCCGAGGTGTCCTGAAATGGGTCCTGCGGCGGCGTGGCGATCGAAGTCTTGTCGGCGGCCACGTTTTTCAGGTCATGGGTGTAGCCGCGCTTGTGTTGCAGGAGCGCCTGGCGGTATTCAGACGTGAGCGTTGCCAGCGGGTCCGATTCGTCTGTTTCAGCCGGCAGTTGCAAACCGCCGCCGGTCGACAGCCGGCCGAACGCCGGCAATAGCTCTCGCTCGCCGGTGGGGCCGTCCTGATAGCGGTCGTCCAAAACCGAGAGCCCGGCAAGCCCAATCAGATCGCTGAAATCCGACGGATTCGAGAGCGGCGCGGCTGCCGGCGTTTCGGGAAGCGTTTGCAGCGCCGGCTCCGGCGGCGACGTCGGCAACCACTCCGCAGATGCCCTCAACACGGGTTCGAGATCGTCTTCGGAGGACAGCTCCGAGAATGTCTTCAGCGATGGCTCGATAGGCGCGTCATCGGACGATGCGACAGACTGTGCCGTCGACGGCCAGTCGAATGACGGCTCGTCCATCAAAGAAAGCACGCCGCGACGGCTGGACTCCGTTTCGCTCTCTGCACGAACAAGTTCCGCGTTTTCGTCACGGGTGGCCACTGGGTTGGGCGCAGGTGAAAGCGGCGCGCTATCGCTTGCTGCGATGCCTTGGCCTACCGCGTCAAATGGCGTGTCGCCGCTGCTCAGATCTTCGGCGGGCTGAACTCGCTCGGAACAGGGAATAGGCCGGTCGTTGAACTGAACCGGCCGTACATACATATCGAGCTTGTCTGCCTCAAAAGGCGTGTTGTTCCACTGAGCGTAGTAGCCGGTCATGGTTCGACAACTCTCATTTAGGAATCTGAGAAAAAGCGCTTGCTGGCGAGGCCGCATGCGCAAGCGCGTGACGATCAAAGGCCAATCAAGAGAGGCGCACGTCAGGGAGCGTCCCGATGGGATGCTACTTCTCAGTACAGCGCGGAGATATCGGAATTGTCCTAAAGATGCCGCGATGTACCTGCGCTATCGTTGTGATCTTTTGTGCAACTGAGAATTGAGTCCGTGAGTATGGAATTTGATCTCCGTACTTTGGTTTCAACATTTTCAGGCGCGGAACATGACAAACAATGAATTGAGAAGAGC
>DATGHJ010000184.1:0-2700 GCA_035308085.1 Trinickia sp.
TGATGCCGATCGCCTTGCTGTATGCGCTCTACAAATGCTGCGCGGCCTACCGGCGCTGGCGCTCGACCGCGCCCGCCGCCCCGTACCTGCCCGTGCTCGGCCGCGCAATCCTCGTGACCGCCGCGCTGCCGGCGACATCGATCGGCGGCAATCCGCTCGGCCCGCGTTTTTCGGGCCTCGTATTCGGCGTGTCGCTCGGGCTGATGGTCGCGATGCACGTGCAACTGAAGCGCCTCGCGGCCACGCATCCGCATCGCGCGGCGCCGCCGGAACGCCGGCGCAAGTCCCAGCCGCGGCGCGAACCGCACTTCGCGCCCACGCGCGAAACCACCGCCGAACCGCACGGTCGGCTCGAGCGCACCGAGCCGACGGTATGAAAGCGCAGTGCCGTTTTGCGCAGCACGACGCATCACCCAAGCAGATCACCGACACGAAGCGCATGCCGATGAAAATCCTCCACTTGCTTGCGACGCTCGATCCCAAGGCTGGCGGGCCGACGGAGGGCGTACGCCAAAGCGGCCTCGAACTCGTCGCGATGGGGCATCAGGTCGAAATCGCGTCGCTCGACGCGCCCGATGCGCCGTACGTCGCGGATTTTCCCTTGCCCGTTGCCGCACTAGGGCCGGGAAACGGCACCTACGGCTACACGCCGCGTCTCGTGCCGTGGCTGCGCGATGCAGCACGGCGATTCGACGCGGTGATCGTCAACGGCCTGTGGCAATACCAAAGCTACGGCGCTTGGAAAGCACTGCACGACCTCGACGTTCGCTATTACGTGTTTCCGCACGGCATGCTCGACCCGTGGTTCAAGCACACCTATCCACTCAAGCACCTGAAGAAGTGGCTCTATTGGCCATGGGCCGAATACCGCGTGCTGCGCGATGCGCGCGCCGTGCTCTTCACGGCCGAAGAGGAGCGCCTGCTCGCGCGGCAATCGTTCTGGCTCTATCGCGCCAACGAGCGCGTCGTGTCGTTCGGCACGGCGGCGCCGCCCACGGACGCCGCGCGTCTGCGAGAGCGCTTTTGGGCCGCGTATCCGGCGCTCAGGAATCGCCGCATGCTGCTGTTCCTCGGACGCATCCACCCAAAGAAAGGCTGCGATCTGCTGATCCGCGCGTTCGCGAAAACCGCCGCGCTCGACCCCGGCGCGCATCTCGTCATCGCCGGTCCGGATAGCGTCGGCTGGAGCGCCGCGCTCAAGACGCTCGCAGGCGAACTCGGCATCGCGTCGCGCATCACCTGGCCGGGCATGCTGCAGGACGAGTTGAAATGGGGGGCGTTCCATGCGAGCGACGCGTTCCTGCTGCCATCGCATCAGGAGAACTTCGGCATCGCGGTCGCCGAGGCGCTCGGTTGCGGTGTGCCGGTGCTGATCTCCGACAAGGTCAACATCTGGCGCGAAGTCGCCGAGGACGGCGCCGGGCTCGTCGCGGCGGATACGGTCGACGGCGCCGAGGAGACGCTGCGCTGCTGGCTGTCGCTCGATGCCGCCGCGCGCGAAACGATGCGCGCGCAAGCCGCTGCGACGTTCAAGGCGCGCTTCACCGTGGAAGCGATGTCGCGCGATTTGATCGAGGTCCTGCAAACGGATGCAACCGGGCCATCAGGCAACGCCGCGCCACCGCTTGCCGCCGCTTCCGCCGCCAAGCCCTGATTAACGAACCCGCACGCTATTTCTTGGTGGCGCGTGCACTCGCATGCGCAAGCGAGGCCGCCGCGAACGGCATCGTCTCCACCGTTTCCGCTTCCGTCGAACGCCGCTCGCCACCGTGTGCATCGGTCGTCGTGATGACCGCCTCCGGACTGCCGAGCGTCTGCGCGAGATGTCCCGCCAGGCGCAACGCGAGCGCCGTGATCGTGATCGTCGGAAAGTTCGCGCCGACCGTCGGGAACACCGAACTGCCCGCGATATGCAGGTTGCTGATGCCATGCACCTTGCAGTTGCGGTCGACGACACCCTCCCTTGGCGAATCGTGCATCCGCGTCGTCCCCATGTGATGCCAGGTGCCTTCGAGCGCCTCGGGCCATGCGCGGCCCTGCAGCGGCGCGTCGAGCGTCACCTCGGCGATGCCGCCCGCGCGCAGCGCCTCGGCGACCAACGCGAACGTGCGATCGAAGGTGCGCTGCACGAGTTCGCCGAGACGCCATTCGACTCTCACGCGCGGCATGCCGAGACGGTCGCGCAGCTCCGACAGCGTCACGCGGCTGTCGCGGTTCGGCGCGGCTTCGACGATCGCCTGCATCTTGACGTCGGTGATGAGCGCGCGCGGCTGCAACAAGCGCGTCAAGCCGAAGCCGACCGTATCGATCGGATGCGCCGCCATCGTCGCGAGATCGTCGCCCAGCTTCCAGCCCGGCTGATCCTTGCGCAAGAGCGCCTGCTTGCAGCGAATCAACGCTTCGGCGCCGGCGCTGCCTTCGCCATAGAAGAGCGAGTAGAACCAGACGCGTGAATTGAGCAGACGCTCGCGCTCGAGCACCTCGTGCGTCAGCGCGAACTGCGACGAGATAAACGTGCCGTGCGCGGATACCGCCGCGTTTTGATAGTGATACTTGATGTCATAAAGCTTGTTGCGCGCCCATGCTTTGGCAAAGCGCACGCTGCCCGACATGAGCCGCGGATGGTCCATGAAGAAGCGGCCGACGACATCGTTGCCGTTGCCGAGCCCCGCTGCCTGCACCTGGTTCGATGCCAGCAGC
>DATGHJ010000185.1:0-4722 GCA_035308085.1 Trinickia sp.
GGCATCAGGATGCCGAACAGCACGCCGCCCGCGAAGAACTGATAGACCCAGAAGTTGTGGCCGGCCGCCCAGTCGTGGATCGCGTAGAAGTCTTTCTTGCTCATCTGCCCGGCCAGGTCGGGCAGGTATTTCGGCGAGTAGTGATAGACGTGTCCGTAACCGACGCCGGTGAGGATGGTCGTCGGCGACGCCATCGTCTGATCGTACTGATCCTGCATCTCGGCGAGGCGGGTGATCGTGGTCGGGTCCATGCCGGTCTTCGTGTCTTCTGACGCGTAGACGATCCGCTGCATCCAGTGCTGGCCGACGCCCGGAAACAACTGCATCGCCGCGAACGCCATTGCGGCGATGATGATGCCCGTCGCGAGCGCGCGCACCCCTGCGCGTACCAGATAGCGTGGCGAGGGCGCGCTCATCCACGTGGCGAGCGCGAACAAGAGCGCGGTGCCGATCAAGAGACTGCGCGTGACGCTCAGCAATTCGACGAGGATCGTCCCCATGAAAAGCGCGAGCGTAAACGGCGTGAAGCGCTTGGCGATCACGAACTCGTGCAGCAGCACCGCTTGCAGCGCGAGAAACGTCGGCGACACGATCCGGTAGCGCACGTCCTCGAGTGCGCCGCCGGTGGCGATGCCGTAGACGAACGTGAAGACGAGGCAGATGACGTTCGCCCAGAACATCGACTTTTCGATCTGTTCGATGCGCGAGTCCTGCCAAGGGCGGCAGCACGCTAGATAACCGAGCATGAAAAGTCCAAACGGCAGCAGCACGCGCAGGTAATTGCCGAAATCGTTTCCCTGGAGCAACTGCGTGATCACGCTCGCGGGCACGCACAAGACCAGCGAGAACGTCACGAACGCGCGCAGCTTCGATCGGACTGCGAAGCGCGGCGCGATCAGCCACAGCGCGAGGCCCGCGACGAGCGTCGGCACGGTCAGGAGGATTTGCGCGAGGTGACTCGAATTGTCGTCGACTGCCTTGTAGTCCATCGCGAGCGGACATAAGAACAGCCATATCCAGAGGTTCGCGTAACTATTGCGACTATTGCGCATGGCAGGTTCTCGTGCAACGGGGGGCTTGCCGGCAAACGCGTGCCGGTACGTGGTGTCTCCCATAGAAGCCGGTCCTCTCCCTGTAATGGGGGCCTGTCAGCAGGGCTCACAGACCCACCAAGCGCGATCTCGAAGCGCTATGTTTCAACCGACTATAACGCCAGCACGTAGCGTTCCTGCCCCGCGCGGCGTGAAACGACTACGAATCGGCGTCCTGCGACAGATGGATTGCCCACAATGGCGGGTACGCGCATTGCTGCCATGTCGGCACCTGACGTGATGTTGGCGGACGAAGGAGGACCGGCCGAACGAAGATGCGAATGCAGGTGAGCTTGAAACAATGGGATTAAGCAGACGATTGCAAATCCCGAAGGGGGAAGTCGAATGAAGTTGTTGGGGGGCGCAAACGCCATCGTGCGCGACCGCACGATCGAGCTGGACTTCGTACGCGGCATTGCGATCATTGCCGTGATGGGCTTTCACTTCCATACGGTCAATACCGGCTACTGGTTCATCCCGATCATCGAATATCCGCTGAAGAACTTCGGCCGCGAAGGCGTGAACCTGTTCTTCACGCTGAGCGGTTTTCTCGTCGGCGGGCTGTTGCTGCGCCAATACGCCCAGACGGGCCGCGTCGACGCGAGGCGCTTCATCGTGCGGCGGATCTTCAAGATCTGGCCTGCCTACTACGTGCTGATCCTCTTTCACGTCCTCGCGGGGCGTCACCCGACCAGCACGTTCCTGTGGCAAAACCTGACTCACATGCAGAACTATTTCGGCACGTCGATCTCCCAGACGTGGAGCCTCGCGGTCGAAGAGCATTTCTATCTGTTCCTGCCGGCTTTGCTGCTGCTGTTCGCGCACTGGCGCGTGCGCGCGAACACGATCATCGGCGTGCTCTGCACGATCTGCGTGGCGGTGCTGATCGCGCGCTGCGTGGTGGTGGCGCAAGGCGACCTCGACGCGGCTTTCGCCTATACGCAGTACCGCATCGACAGCCTGCTCGCGGGCGTGATCCTCGCGGTGTTCTACTGGATGAAGCCCGAGACCTACAAGCGCTTCGCGCAGAAGAAAGGCTTGTTGATGGCGCTCCTCGCGATGCTTGCTGCGTGGCTCGTGCTCGCCACCCAGCACTTCGCGATCGACGAAAGCATCGGCTACACGATTCAGGCGATCGGCTATGTCGCACTGATCGTCTTCGTGCTCGAGTATTCGGCCAAGGTCCGCCGCTCGCTCGTGTTCCGGGCGGTGGCATGGATCGGCGTGTATTCGTACGGGATCTACCTCTGGCATTCGATCGCGCTCGCGCCGGGCGACATCCTGATTCACAAGACCGCGGCGCTCGGCGTGCCGCCGCTCATCGCGTGGGCGATCGTGCTATCGGGGCAGGCTGCGATTGCGATCGTCGTCGGCTATGTGACGACGCGCGTCGTCGAATTCCCGTTCCTGCTCCTGCGCAACAGGCTGTTCCCGGCGCGGCAGCAAGTGCTTGCCGTGGAACCCGCGAAGGTGGCGGCCGAGGCGCAAAGCGCACCAGCGAGCCCGGCAACGGTGGAAGAGGAGGTGCCGGCCGTGGGCGGTGTCGGCGGGCAGCCTTTGTGACACGAATGGCGGCGTGAACGCGAGGAAGGGCTCGGCTGTCGGCCGGGCCTTTCTTATTGGCGCTTGAACGCCGTCACGGCGCCCAGCCGACCGCCTGCTGCAGCGTCAGCTTGAACTGCGAGAGCGTGTTGCGCTCCAGCAAATGCTCGCGATCGGAATGCCCTGGATTGCGCCCGTGATGCCGCGAGAACAGCACTTCCTCGACCGCAAACGCGATCGTATCCGGCGCGAGGTTCTGCACGACGGGGCCTAGCTCGCCCGTCCGGCAGAACCAGCCGATCAGGCCCTCGGCCGTTGCAATCACCGGCTTGCCGAAGCGATAAGCCTGCACGAGCACGCCGCTCATGCCGTAGTGGCCTTTGTAGCCGAGCCAGACCGCATCACACGCCGAAAAGAGATCGAACTCCGTTTCATTGCTGATGAACGAATCGAGCATCAGTGGCGTCGGGGTCATACGCGGCGCATTCTCCTGAAGAAACTCGCGAATCTCAATGTCCTGCTCGCCGGCGACGATGAGCGTGGGCGGGTCGTCCATCTCCATCAGCGCCTCGACGAGCTCGCGTATGCCCTTGCGCTCGGTGATCGCGCCATACACCAGCAGGTAGTGCCCCGGAACGAGTCCGAGGCGTGCGCGGGCCACTTGCGGGTCTTCCGCGGTCGCATCGGGGAACGGATCGGCGAGGTACTCGATCGCGGCGCCATGCTTGGGCTTGGTGCGGTGTCCGCACCATTCAAGCAGGGTCGGATCGATCGACAGGAGCGTGCGCATGCCCGCCGATTTCACCGCGCGCTTGAAGAGCCGTGCCTTGACCGCGTTGACGAGCGGCCGGTCGGGCGCCTTTACGCCGACCTTGCGGTGGTGGAACGTCGCGCGCATCGTGATGCCGACCCACGGCGTCTTGCCGAACGGCGAGCCGAGGAACGGCAGCGCGTAAAAGAAGTAATCGACGTAAGGCACGACGACGAGCGCAAGCGGGTGGATGCGCTTCAAGATCCGGTACGCGTGCTGGAAATAGCGGTGATAGCGCACGTAGCTGACGCGCTCGAGCGCGCGCCCGAGTCCGCGCTCGCGATCGGGCGGATCGATGAACGCGATCTCGAGGTCGGGCCGGTTCGCGGCAAGAATCTTGCGTGCGAGACGATGGTCTTCGTTGCTCGATTCGGTGACGATGATGCAGGGGTGGCCGGCTTCGGTGTACGCATCCGCAGCCCATTCGGCGTAGCGCCACCGGTGGCCGGTGAAGTTGGGTTCGACGATCAACACGAATTCGCGTGACGTCGCGGGTTTCATCGCATGAGCCATCGAGTCATTTCAAACTGAATGCCGGGGTGGCGCGTCGCGTTGCGGTGCAAAGCGACGCCATGTGGGGTCAACACTAACACCCAAAGCGCTGATCGAACCGCCAAATTCGCCGTTTTTCTGGCGAAAAAAGACAGTGCGCTTACAAACAAGCGTGCGGAAATTGCCTACCTGATGGCGCTCAAAGCTGCGGTGGACGCGTTACTTTTGCAATCATTGCCGAGCGGGAAGCCGCATGGACGCATTTATCGCGCGACTGCGCAGGGCCGGCGTCCGGCCGGCGTTTTCGTATGTTCAATAATTCACTAGACTAGGTGTGAATATGCAACGGGGGACAGAGTGAGATCTGTGAGGCTTCCGGCATTTTCGATGCAGGCCGGTTTCGGCGCGAGCGCGGCGACCTGGGTGCTGCTGCAGCAGGTGATCGTGCGCGGCCTCGTGGCTGTCAAGTTTCTCGCCATTGGCCGGATTCTCGGGCCGGCGGCGATCGGCAGCGTGAGCGTCGCGCTGCTGGCGGTCGCGATTGCCGAATCGTTGTCCGATACCGGGCTTGCGCAAGCGGTCATCCAAGGCCACGACACGCCATCGCGTGCCGAGCTCAGCGCCGTCTGGACGACGCTCGCCGCGCGCGGCGTGTTCGTCGGGCTTTTGCTCGTCGCCTTGGCGCCGCTGATGCAAAGCCAGTTCCATCTGGGCGGCTCGCTGCTCTTGCTGCAGCTCGCCGCCGCGCTGCCGCTCATTCGCGGCGTCGCGTCGCCGACATATTTC
>DATGHJ010000186.1:0-2960 GCA_035308085.1 Trinickia sp.
CGCCTGCTCGTCAATCTGCTGCAAGGTCAGACGCAGCCCTCGCCCGATGCGTGGAACCGCTTCGGCGAACATGGCGAATCGACGCTGCGCTGCCCGCTGTTCAAGACCGATACCATGTGCTCCGCATGCTGCGAGCACTTCACGCGCGATCTCGTCGAGAAGCCGCGCGTGCAAGCCGCCTTCGATGACGCGTATACGCGCTTCCGGCTCACCGCTCGGCGCGAAGTCAGCCGCGACGTCTTCCGCCATCTCGCCGCATACGCTTGCAGGCGCTGCCCGAATAATCCGATGCGCGGCGTGCCCGCAGCGGAAAAGAAAAAGGAAAACGGTCGATCGTAAGATCGACCGCTACGTTTCCGGCCGCGCCCGCCGAGCTTCGCTCGGCGTGCTACATTTTAGGCCGTGCGCGCCGAGCTTCGCTCGGCGTGCTACATTTCCGGGCCCACATTTCCGGGCGTGCGCGCCGAGCTTCGCTCGGCGTACTACTTCAATGCGACGTGTCTGATTGTTCCGCGAGCAGCAGTTCCTGACGGGCTTGATTCAAAAGGTCAAGCGCGCGCTGGCGATGACCGCCGTAATCGTGCTGGTCGTGCTGCAGCTCGTCGATGACCCGTTCGAGACGCCGGCGCACGCGTCGGATGTTGGCATCGCTGCGCTTGGCGTTGCGGCGCGAGCCCGATAGGGGGGTCGAGCCGGGCACCGGCGTCGGCATAGCCGCACCCAAGGCGGTCGACGCGGCCGCAAGCGCCGCGCCGATCCCGGCCGCGGTGGCGAGAAAGTTTCTGCGTTCCATCGTGTGTGTCGTCTCCTTTATGCGGGTAGAAAGGTGAGCGGCGCGTACGCGTCGCCGAGCACGGTCCGCGACGGCACGTTGAGCCAGCGCTCGAGCACCGTGGCGTAGACCGACCGGAAATCGGTGTGCCATTTGAGATTTCCAAAATCGAGGTCGGTCAGGCTCGGGTGATCGCCGTACACGCCCCCCTTCACGCCGCCGCCGATCAGGAACATGGGGGCGGCGGTGCCGTGGTCCGTGCCGCGATTGGCGTTCTCTCCGACGCGCCGGCCGAACTCGGAGAAGGTCATCGTCAGCACGCGATCGTCGGCGCGATGGGCTGCAAGATCGTCGTAGAAGGCCTTCAGCCCATCGGCGAACTGCGCGAGCAGCGCGTCTTGGCGCGGGCGTTGGCCGACGTGCGTGTCGAACGATCCGATGCTGACGTAGAAGACCTTCGTGCCTAAGTCGGCGGCGACGATGGCCGACACCAGGTTCAAGCCTTGCGCGAACGGCGTCTTGGGGTATTCGACGGCCGGCTTGTATCCGGCGATGAGGTGCGGCAGGCGCGTCGATGCCGCGTGCGCATCGCGCTCGACATCCTGCACCAGTTGAAGGTACGGGCTTTCGAACGGATACCGCTCGCCGTCGCCGTTGAGGATGTTGTCCGCTTGGGCTTGTTCGTCGGCGCGGCCGTAGAAGCGAAAGCCTCGCAAGTTCGAGATCGCGGGTACGTCGGTCTTCTGCGCGACGAGCATTTTCGGGAGCAGCGGACCGATCGCGACACCCTTGAAGAGATTGTCGGCGGGCAGCGACGCCGCGTCGAGATAGCGGCCGGCCCACCCCGTGGTATCGTATGCGTCCGGCGCGGCGGTCTGCCAGATCTCGGTGCCGCGAAAATGCGACAGGACGTAATTGGGATAGTGCACGCCTTGCAGCACGGCGACCCGCTCGCTGTCGTACAAGGCCTTCAACGACGCGAGCTTCGGATGCATGCCGATCGACGAGTCGATCGACAGCACGTCGGCCTTCGGCACCGCGATCGACGGCCGTGCGGCGTAGTACGCAGGGTCGCCGTATGGTACGATGGTGTTGAGGCCGTCGTTGCCGCCTTGGAGATTGATCACGACGAGGGTGCGGTTGCCCGCTGACCCCGGCGCCGTGACCCGGGCGGCCGCGCGCGCCGCACGCGCGAAAATCGAATCCAAGGCGAGCGCGCCGCCGAACGCGCCCACACCGTGCACGATGAACTGTCTCCGTGTGCTCATGCCGATCCGCCGTTCACGCCAGTTGGTACGCCGGCAGCGCCATCGCAAGCCCCATCGCGCCCCGTACTTTTTCGTCGATGTTCTCGCCGTTGAGCTCGACAGGGTTGCCGACACTGTCGGACTGCAAGTAGATCATGATCGACCGCCGCTGGTCGTCGGTCGCGTCGTCCTGGACCGCGAGCGACAGCACGTGCTCGAGCACCGATCCCGCATCCGACGCGGACGCACCCGCGATCCACGACATCGGGTCTGCATCGCTGTGGAACTGCACCATCTGATTGAGGAAGTTGAGACGCGCGAGCAGCGTACCCTGATTGAGCCACTGGGCGCCGCCGGGCCAGCCGGCCACGTTCGGCGGCCGCATCAAGATCTGGCCCATCGCGGCCATCGCGTTGACGAGGCGATCCGACGACGTCGTGACCCCGACCGTCTTGAGCGTGCCGACCACGAGCTCCACCGGGCTCTTGATTAAACTTCGGTATGCGCGGTCCGAATAAAAGACGTTCGAGCGCAGCAAAGTGCCAAGCAGCGCGCTCACGTCGTAATCCTTATCGCGGAAGTGGGTGGCGACGGCGGCGACGAGTTCGGGCTCCGGGTCGTCATACACGAAATTGCGCAAGAACTTCGTCGCCAGGAACGCCGCGGTCGCGGGATTGCCCATGATGGTGTCGATGATGTCGTCCGAGCCGAGGTTTCCCGTGCGGCCGAGGAATGTCTTCACGCCGTCGTCGTGCAGGCGCGGCACGAAGTGCGCGCTGCCGTCGCGCGCGACGACCCAGCCGGTGAACGCGCGTGCGCTCTCGCGCACGTCCTGTTCGGTGTAGTTGCCGACGCCCAGGGTGAACAGCTCCATGAGCTCGCGGGCGAAGTTCTCGTTCGGATGCTGCTTGCGGTTCTGATTGCCGTTGAGGTAGAGCAGC
>DATGHJ010000187.1:0-2996 GCA_035308085.1 Trinickia sp.
GCGATCTGCCGGTTCTCGCATCCAACTTCCGGATGGAGCGCACGCTCTCCCAGTATTTGCAAGATGAGGGTGTCGTTGCGATCGCGGGCATCGATACGCGCAAGCTGACGCGCGTGCTGCGCGACAAGGGCGCGCAAAGCGGCTGCATTCTCGCAGGCAGCGACGACGAGGCCAAGGCCATCGAACTCGCGCGCTCGTTCCCCGGGCTTGCCGGGATGGATCTCGCGAAGGTCGTGTCGACCACGAAGCCGTTTGAATGGACCCAGACCGAATGGCGCTTGGGTGAAGGCTACGGCGCGCAACGCACGCCGAAGTATCGCGTCGTGGCGTTCGACTATGGCGTCAAGCACAACATCCTGCGCATGCTGGCCGAGCGCGGCTGCCATGTGACGGTTCTGCCGGCTCAGGCGAGCGCCGCCGAAGCGCTGGCGCTCAATCCGGACGGCGTGTTCCTGTCGAACGGCCCTGGCGACCCCGAGCCTTGCGATTACGCGATTGCCGCGACCAAGACGTTCATCGATCGCGGTGTGCCGACGTTCGGCATTTGCCTGGGCCATCAGATCATGGGTCTCGCGGTCGGCGCGAAGACGATGAAGATGAAGACCGGCCACCACGGCGCCAATCACCCGGTGAAGGATCTGACCGATGGGCGTGTCGTGATCACGTCACAGAACCACGGCTTCGCGGTCGATGCCGACACGCTGCCCGCCAACGCGCGCGCGACGCACATCTCGCTCTTCGACGGCACGCTGCAAGGCTTCGAATTGACCGACAGGCCGGCGTTCTGCTTTCAGGGGCACCCGGAGGCATCGCCTGGTCCGCACGACATCGGCTATCTGTTCGACCGCTTCACCGCGTTGATGGACGCGAAGCGGGCCGGCAGCAGCGAAGCGGCGTAACGACACAAGCACGCGGTAACGGCGAATTCCGCGGCGGCAACGGCGGTGCTGGATAGATCACGCACTCGTTCGAAGCGCCGCGCAAGCCCGAAAACGCACAAAACGCGAGCGCGCGCCGCACGGCAGCGCGCCAACAGCAAGAACTCAGGAATCCACTAGCGAGAGCGTTATGCCCAAGCGGACAGACATCAAGAGCATCCTCATCATCGGCGCGGGTCCGATCATCATCGGCCAGGCGTGCGAGTTCGACTACTCGGGCGCGCAGGCATGCAAGGCGCTGCGTGAGGAAGGCTACAAGGTCATTCTCGTCAACAGCAATCCGGCGACGATCATGACCGACCCGAACACGGCCGACGTCACCTATATCGAGCCGATTACGTGGGAAGTGGTCGAGCGCATCATCGCGAAGGAGCGCCCCGACGCGATCCTGCCGACGATGGGCGGCCAGACCGCGCTGAATTGTGCGCTCGATCTGCACCATCACGGCGTACTCAAGAAGTACAACGTCGAGCTG
Organism: Trinickia sp.; assembly: GCA_035308085.1. Lineage (GTDB taxonomy): Bacteria > Pseudomonadota > Gammaproteobacteria > Burkholderiales > Burkholderiaceae > Trinickia_A. The sequence goes on from DATGHJ010000187.1 coordinate 1,414, forward strand.
ATCGGCGCGTCGCCGGAAGCGATCGACAAGGCCGAAGACCGTCAGAAGTTCAAGGATGCGATGACGAAGATCGGCCTGGGCTCGGCGAAGTCGGGCACCGCGCATTCGATGGAAGAAGCGCTGAAGGTGCAAAACGAGATCGCGGCGGTCACCAACACCATGGGCTATCCGGTCGTGATCCGTCCGTCGTTCACGCTGGGCGGCTCGGGCGGCGGTATCGCCTACAACCGCGAGGAATTCGAAGAGATCTGCAAGCGCGGCCTCGATTTGTCGCCGACGCGCGAGCTCTTGATCGAAGAGTCGCTGCTGGGCTGGAAAGAGTACGAGATGGAAGTCGTCCGCGACAAGAAGGACAACTGCATCATCGTCTGCTCGATCGAAAACCTCGACCCGATGGGCATCCACACGGGCGATTCGATCACCGTCGCACCGGCGCAAACGCTCACCGACAAGGAATACCAGTTGCTGCGCAACGCCTCGCTCGCGGTGCTGCGCGAGATCGGCGTCGATACGGGCGGCTCGAACGTGCAGTTCTCGATCAACCCGCAGGACGGCCGCGTCATCGTGATCGAGATGAACCCGCGCGTGTCGCGTTCGTCGGCCCTGGCGTCGAAGGCGACCGGGTTCCCGATTGCGAAGGTTGCGGCGAAGCTCGCCGTCGGCTATACGCTCGATGAGCTCAAGAACGAAATCACCGGCGGCCAGACGCCGGCGTCGTTCGAACCGACGATCGACTACGTCGTCACGAAGATCCCGCGCTTCGCGTTCGAAAAATTCCGCGAAGCCGATCCGCGCCTGACGACGCAGATGAAGTCGGTCGGTGAAGTGATGGCGATTGGCCGCACGTTCCAGGAGTCGTTCCAGAAGGCGCTGCGCGGCCTCGAAGTCGGCGTCGATGGGCTCGATGAAAAGACCACGAGCCGCGACGAGATCGTCCGCGAGATCGGCGAAGCCGGTCCGGACCGCATCTGGTATGTCGGCGACGCGTTCCGTGCCGGCATGAGCCGCGAGGAGATCTTCGAGGAGACTGCGATCGACCCGTGGTTCCTCGCGCAGATCGAACAGATCGTGCAGAAGGAAAAGGCGCTCGCCGGCCGCACGCTTGCGAGCCTGTCGAAAGAAGAGCTGCGCTACGTGAAGCAAAGCGGTTTCTCGGACCGTCGCCTTGCGAAACTGCTCGGCGCCAAGCCTGCCGATGTCCGTAAGCGCCGTATCGAGCTGGACGTGCGCCCGGTCTACAAGCGCGTCGATACCTGCGCCGCGGAATTCGCGACGAAAACCGCCTACATGTACTCGACGTACGAAGAAGAGTGCGAAGCGAACCCGACGAACAACAAGAAGATCATGGTGCTGGGCGGCGGCCCGAACCGGATCGGCCAGGGTATCGAGTTCGACTACTGCTGCGTGCATGCCGCGCTCGCGATGCGCGAGGACGGCTATGAAACGATCATGGTCAATTGCAACCCGGAAACCGTGTCGACCGACTACGACACGGCGGACCGGCTGTACTTCCAGCCGCTCACGTTCGAGGACGTGATGGCGGTGATCGAGACCGAGCGATCGGCGGGCGGCGACGTGTCGTG
>DATGHJ010000188.1:0-3863 GCA_035308085.1 Trinickia sp.
TTCGCGGCGTCTTTGAGCCGTGCGCGGAGGATCTCGTCGACTTTGACGCCTAAGGTGGTGCTAGCCATGTTTCCTTCGTTTGCCGCGCCGGGATGCGGCGAAATGACCAAAAAGTTGGCCGAATCCTACGCCTTCAAATTAAAAGGTGCAACCAAATATAAGCGAGGGTTGCACCCCGCGCAGAGCCTTTAGTGGTAAGGCTTACCGCGAAATGGCTCCGGCTGGGGCTCTTAGGGTTGCGCTCGGTATTTTCCCTGACCGGAAATCGTTATCATCGCCCTCTTCGTGGGCAAAACCGTGCCGTTAACCCAGGAACGGGGTGTAGCGCACTGTGCGCAGCACGAAAGGAGAAGCAAATGGAGAAGTGGATAGTGATCGGCAGCATCTGGGCGATGGCCGTCGCGTGCCTCGTGCTGTTCGTGCGCGGCGCCTCGCCGGCGCATAACCGGGCGCTCGCCATGGCGCGCTCGCGCGAAGAACGACGCCGCAAAGCTGAGCTCGAGAATCAAGCTCAGTCGTCCGCTGAGCCGAAGGGCACCTAAGCAGAACAAAGCGGAAAGTGCGCAAGTCACGGGGAGAACTGAGCGCACGTATCGTCGGGACAAACCAGCTAGCCGTGCAAACGGCGCAGATCGCCCTCGGCGACGCACGCACCAAACCCCGGACCCAAAACAGCGAGGCTCAAAATGCTTTGCTCGAAAGAATACCGATTGTCCGCGCGGTACCGGCAGCCGCAACAACGGGGACGCAGGCCCACGCCGGCCTGTGCAAGACCGCTCACGACCCCTGCCCCCACCTACGCCAACCGAGTGCGAACCCGTGCGCGGAGTGCGCGCAACCGGTTGCGATATTGACCGCGACGTCCGCGGGAACGCTAGATATCGAGCGGATCGACTTCGACGCTCCAGCGCAGCACCCCCTTTAACCCGCGCAACGCGGGCTGCCATGCGCGCAACGTCGCCTGCAGCGCCTGGCGCGAAGCGCTTTCGAGCAGCAGCTGCGCGCGATGGACATTCGCCACTTTGACGATCGTCATCGGCACCGCGTCATAAACGGTGACGCGCTCGGCCGCCGAAATCCCGGCGAGCGCTGCGGCGGCTTGCTGCAGGAACGCGAGCGCTGCTTCGAGCGTGCGCCCCTCGGCGCGCAACAGCGCCTGATAGACGAACGGCGGCAGATGCGCGTCGCGCCGCTCGGCGAGCGTCGAATTCGCGAAGCCGACGTAATCGTGCCGCCCGAGCGCGTGATAGAGCGCATGACGCGGATAGCGCGTCTGCACGAGCACTTCGCCCGGCAGCCCGGCGCGCCCCGCCCGGCCGCTTACCTGCATCAGTTGCGCGAACAGCCGCTCGCTCGCGCGGAAATCGTGCGAAAACAGTGCCGTGTCCGCGTTCAGCACGCCGACGAGCGACACGCGCTGGAAATCGTGTCCTTTGGCGATCATTTGCGTGCCGACGAGGATGTCGACCTCGCCCGCGTGCACATCCGAAAACAATGCCTGCGCGCTGCCTTTGCGGCGCGTGCTGTCCGCATCGATGCGCAGCACACGCGCGCCCGGCACGGCGGCGGCGAGCGTCTCCTCGACGCGCTGCGTGCCGCGCCCGAGCGGCGCGATATCGACGTTGCCGCATTCCGGGCACGAACGCGGAATGCGCGCCTCCCAGCCGCAGTGATGGCAGCGCAGCGCGCGCTCGGGCTTGTGGAGCACGACGTAGGCGCTGCAGCGCGGGCAGCCGGCCACCCAGCCGCACGCGTCGCACGAGAGCGCCGGCGCATAGCCGCGCCGGTTCAGGAACACGAGGCTCTGCTCGCCGCGCTCCAGCCGCCCCTTGAGCGCGGCGACGAGCGGCCCCGACAAGCCTTCGACCGACGCCCGTCCGCGCCGCCGCTCCTCCTCGAGGTCGATCAGCCGGACGGCCGGCAGCGCCGCATCGGCGACCGCGCGGCGCGCGAGCGTGAGCCGCTTGTAGCGGCCCTGATCGGACTGCCACCAGCTTTCGAGCGACGGCGTGGCCGAGCCGAGCACAACCGGTATCTCGAGCTGCTTCGCCCGCCAGACGGCGAGATCGCGCGCCGAATAGCGCAACCCTTCCTGCTGTTTATAGGCCGGGTCATGCTCCTCGTCGACGACGATCAACGCGAGCTTCGGCAGCGACGCCAGCACCGCGAGCCGTGTGCCGAGCACGATGCGCGCTTGCCCGAGGTGCGCCGCGAACCAGTTGCGGGCGCGCTCGCCTTCGGCGAGCCCGCTGTGCAGTGTCACGATCGCATCTTCGGGCAACGCCGCGAAACGCGCGCGAAAAGCAGCCTCGAACTGCGGCGTCAGGTTGATTTCGGGGACGAGCACGAGCGCCTGGGCATCGGGGCGTGCATCGAGCAGCGCCGCCAACGCGTGTAGATAGACCTCGGTCTTGCCGCTACCCGTCACGCCGTGCAGCAGGAACGGCGCGAAGCCGTCGGCCGCGCCGATTGCATCGACCGCTTGGGCTTGCTCGTCGGTGAGCGTCGGGCGTTGGATCGGGAGCGGGTCGGGCGACTCGCTGTTCCCCGGGCGCGCTAGATCGCGCGCCGCGGCCGCAGCCGCGTCGATCACCTGATGTTCGACCCAGCCGTCGGCCTGCCATGCCGCAAGCGTCGCAATCGCCTTCGGATGGATCGCCCGGGCCTCGGCGGCTTCGATCGATTCGGCGGCGGCGAGCGCTTCGGCCAGCCGACGCAGCGCGCTAGCGCGGGCGGGCAGCGCATCCGGCAACGCGCAACGGCCCGCGGGCGTCAGCCGGTAGCGCTCCTCCGGCGCGAACAGACGCGCCCATCGCGACGCATCGCGCAACGCCTGTGGCAAGGCCGGCAGCGCCACCTCGCCAAGCCCGCGCTGGTAGTACTCCGCCGCGAACGCCGCGAGCGCGAGCCACTCCGCGGACAGCGGCGGACAAGCCGCGCAAAGCGCACCCGCATCGCGCAGCCGCTCGGGCGGCACATCACTGTGAGCGGTCACTTCGCAAACGAGCCCCACCACGCGCCGCTTCCCAAATGGCACCTGCACGAGCATGCCTGGTGCGGGCTGCGCCGACGGCTCGCCGCGATAGTCGAACAGCGTCGGCAGCGGATGATCGAGCGCGACGCGGACGAACACGCCGCTCACGCTAGCGCGAACCCCGATGCGCCTGCCGCTCGGCGCGGATGCTGGGGTGCGACACGCGCAGCGAACTTAAAGTAAAACATCACATTCGCCGCTAAGTTTTGGATTCGCATTAAGAATTGCTCGTTTGCCGCCGAGCCTGTGGATAACTTTGTTGAGAACTCGCCCGGCAAACGGTGGAAATGGCGCAGCGACGCCATTCTGTGGGCCATCGCACACTTCTTCCGGATGCCGTCAAACCCTTGCCAGTCAAGGCCGGGAACTGCCTGATGCACAGTTTTCACGACAATGCCAGCGAAAAACCTCTCTACCGCGCCGCAACGTGCCGAATGTGTATAAGTCAAGTCTTGACAATCTCAAGACAGCCAAACGGCGGGGCGCTGCGCGAGGGTTCCTCCTTAGGGTGAGAGCCCACTTTGACGCGTCGCAGCAAAGACTGTCGTCGAGCCGACATTTACCCGCCGGCCCGCATCGCGCGGCTATGCCGGTGCACTTCGTCAACCAATTCGGCGACATGCTCGGGCGGCGTGAATTGCGAGATGCCGTGGCCGAGATTGAAGACGTGGCCAGGATGGTTGCCGAAACTGTCGAGCACTTTGCGCGCTTCCTCGCGGATCGAGGCCGGCGGCGCGAACAGTACGTTCGGATCGATATTGCCCTGCAGCGCCACGCGCGCGCCGACGCGCTCGCGCGCCCGACCTAGATTCACGGTCCAGTCGACGCC
>DATGHJ010000189.1:0-3669 GCA_035308085.1 Trinickia sp.
GGCGCCGTGTCGTCGCGAACGCGTCCATCCATCCCTCACCTCGTGCCTTTGAGCGCGGCACGCCGGGCGAGGTCCGCTTGACCCCGTCCGCGCCGCATCGCGGATCTATGAAAGCATAGCGTTTGCTGCGCGTTTTTTCCCGGCGCGCGAAAACGCGCCGGAGACGCGCCGCGCGCGCCGAACGCTACGAGCGCTCGCCGATCTTGTCGAGCGCGATGCCCAGCTCGGCGGCCATGTGCTCGACGAGCGCCTGCAGCCGCTCCACTTCGGCGGCAAGGCGCTTTTGCTCGCTCTTCAGCGCGTCGAATTCATCGAGCGAGATTGCCGCGTCGGCAACGCCGCCCGGCGCCGCGTCGCCCGCAGTGAAGCTCACGGGCACGCTCACCTCGCCGCACAGCAGATGCGCCCAGCGGCTTTCGCGCTCGCCCGGCGCGCGCGGCAGCTTGACGACAAGCGGCGGTTCGCGCTCCGCGAGTTCCTCCAGAAACACCTCGGCCGACGATGCGTCGGCGAACCCGTGCAAGCGCGCCGAGTTCAGCCGCAGCTCGGCCGCGGTCTGCGGACCGCGCAGCATCAGCACCGTCAGCAACGCCGCGGCCTGGCTCGGAATGCCGAGCACGCGGTTCAAGTTGTGCTCGAAGCGCGGCACGCGGCTGCTGCTGCCTTCGAACACCAGGCTCAGGTGCTTGAGATCTTCGATTGCGTTGAGCACTTCGGCGTCGGTCACGTTCATCACCGGCGCGCGCGCCGTCTTCTGGTTGCAGCCCGACGTGAGCGAGTTGAGCGACAGCGGGTACGTATCGGGCACCGTGTGCTGCTTTTCGACCAGCACGCCCAGCACGCGCGCCTCCAGCGGGCTCAGGATGCGAATCGGTCGCGGCGGGGAAACTTCGGGAGTGGAATTCATGGATCTCGTGCGGGCTCGTAGGTTTAAATCGCGGGTTCAATCATGGGGTTTGATCATACGCGCGTACGACGCGATCATCGTCGCGAGTTCATGCGCGGCGGGCGTGAGCGGCACGCTGCGCAGGCTGCCATGCTTGGCGACCGCGGAGAAGATGCGCAATTGGGCGAGGGTCAGGGCCACGGGCGGGCAGTCAGGGGCAATCGTGGGGTGATCGGTAAAAACGATCATGATAGCCGCGCCGGCACTTCGCGACGGCACGGCGGCGCTCTACGATGGCGCTCTAATCCAAATGGGGTGACGATGAAGAAGTTCGTGCTGGCCGGCCTGAGCGCACTGGGCCTCCTGAGCGCTGTGAGCGCCGCATAATGCGCGACCGAATTAGCACGCCGTGCGACACTCGCCGGCGCTCCTGTCACTCCACCCTCACCCGCTCATGCACACGCGCTCGACCTTTCTGATTTCGCCCGCCATCGGCACGCGCCGCGAATTGACCAGTTTTCATTTCGGCCCAGGTCCCGGCCTCGAAGCCACCGCGGAAGGCGTCGAAAAGATCTACATCCAATCGACGCTGCACGCCGACGAAATTCCCGCGATGCTCGCCGCCGTGATGCTGAGGCGGCGCCTGACCGAACTCGAAGCCGCCGGGGCACTCAACGCGCAGATCGTGCTGGTGCCGGTCGCGAACCCCGTCGGGCTCGCGCAACATGTGCTCGGCCAGTTCGTCGGCCGCTTCGATCTGGCAAGCGGGCGCAACTTCAACCGGCACTTCCCGTCGTTCGACGGCCTCGCGCAAAAGATCGAAGGCGCGCTCGGCAACGATCCGATCGCCAACGTCGCCACCGTGCGCCGCCTGATGCGCGAGGCGCTCGCGCAGCACACGCCGCGCACCGAATTCGAATCGCTGCAGCGCGCGCTCCTCGATTTGTCGCTCGACGCCGACGTCGTGATCGATCTGCACTGCTCGCTCGAAGCCACGCTGCATCTCTACACGAGCGACGCGGCATGGCCGCAGTTCGAATCGCTCGCGCGCTATCTGGGCGCGCAAGCCTCGCTGATCGCGACCGACTCCGGCGCCCAGGCGTTCGACGAGGCCCACAGCCTGCCGTGGTGGGCGCTGCAGCAGACGCTCGCCGACCCCGCGCTGCTGCCGCCGGGCACGATCGCCGCGACGATCGAATGCCGCGGGCAGCGCGACGTCTCGTACGAAACCGCTGCGCGCGACGCCGACGCGATCGTCGACTTCCTGCGCGCGCGCGGCGCGGTGCGCGGCGAGGCGAAGCCCATGCCGCCGCTCCTTCGCGAACCGACGCCGCTGGCCGGCAGCGAGCAGTTCCATGCGCCGGTCTCCGGCATCCTCGTGCATCGCGCGACGACCGGTGACCTGATCCGGGCGGGCGACGCGCTCTTCGACATCGTCGATCCGCTGACCGACGAGACGACTACCGTGCGCAGCAACACCGAAGGCGTGTTCTACATGCGGCGCGCGATTCGCTTCGTGACGGCCGGCGCGCCGCTCGGGCGCGTCACGGGTATCCGGCCGATCCGCACCGGCGTGCTGCTCGGCGCGTGAGCTCGACGCGTTGGCGCGACGATCGCGCCAACGCCGGCGACCCACGCCCGCTACCCTTTACTCGCCCCGAACGTGAGCCCGGCGACGAAGTGCTTCTGCATCGCAAAGAACATCGCGACAGACGGCAGCGCGGCAAGAATCGACCCGGCCGACACCAGATTCCACGCCGTGGTCCACCCGCTCTTGAGCGCGGCGACACCGACCGTGAGAGGAGCCGCGTCGTCGCCTTGCGTGAGGCACAGGGCCCAGAAGTAGTCGTTCCAGACGAACGTGAACACGAGGATCGTGAGCGCCGCGAGCGCCGGGCGGATCAGCGGCAGGATGATCTTGAGGAACACGGTCCACTCGCCCGCGCCCTCGATGCGCGCGGCCTCGATCAACTCGAACGGCAGCTGCTTGATGAAGTTGCGCAAAAAGAGCGCGCAGAACCCGGTCTGGAACGACACGTGAAAGAGGATCAGCGCGGGTAGCGTATTGAACAGCCCCAGTTGCAGCGACAGGTCGCGCACCGGAATCATCAGCACCTGCACCGGCACGAAATTGCCCGCGACGAAGGTCGCAAAAAGCGCCGTGTTGCCGCGAAACCGGTAGGTGGCGAGCGCGAAGCCCGCCATCGACGCGAGTGCGATCGCGCCCGCCACCGAGGGCACCGTGATCAGCACGCTGTTGACGAAGTAATGGAGCATCGGCGAGTTCGTCAACGCTTCGCGGTAGTTCTCGAAGAGCGCGATGTGCCTGGGCCATCCCCAGTAGTTGCCCTCCGTCAGTTCCTCGGTCGAACGCACCGACGTGACGAACACCGCGATCATCGGCAACAGCCAGATCAAGAGCGCGATCGGCAGCGAGAGTTTGTAGAGACGCCGGGATACCGGCTTCCAGTGATCGACGGGTAGTGGATACATGTCGGGTCCTTTGTCGACCGGAGTCAGTGATTTAGCACCGGCTCCGGTCTCATGGTGGGGTTGCCTGGAGTCAGCGCTTTAGCTGTCGGCCGGAGTGAGTGCATCAGCACTTGCTTCAGTCACGCAGCTATTGCTCGTTACGCAGCATGCGGCGCAGGTGGTACACGATGTAGACCAGCATGATCGCGAACAGCACGACCGCGATCGACGCCGAATAGCCGAGCCGGAAGTACTTGATGGCCTGGTCGTACATGTAATACGCGAGCACCGTCGAGCTTTCGAACGGGCCG
>DATGHJ010000190.1:0-4338 GCA_035308085.1 Trinickia sp.
AGTTCACCGACACGCGCGCGGGCGGCAGCCCCGCGTCCTGCCACGCCTTGTTCTGCTGGCACGCCTCGCGCAGCACCCATTCAGACAACGGCCCGATCAACCCGCTCTCCTCCGCGACCGGAATGAACGCGGACGGCGGCACGAGCCCGACCTCGGGGTCGAGCCAGCGCACGAGCGCCTCCATGCCGACGATCTTGCCCGTCGCAATATCGACCTGCGGCTGGTAGTGCAACAGGAATTCGTTGTCGCGCAGCGCGCGCCGCAAGCGCCGCTCCAGGTTCAGGCGCGTGCCCACGCTCGTGTTCATCTCCGGCTGATAGAACTGGAACGTGTTGCGGCCCATGTCCTTCGCGCGATACATCGCGAGGTCGGCCTTCTTCATCAGCGTCTCGGCGTCTTCGCCATCCTGCGGGAAGAGGCTCGCGCCCATGCTGCAGCCGACGTAAAGCTCCGTGCCGTCGAGCACCACCGGCTCCGAGATCGCCGCGCGCACGCGCTCCATCCAAGCGATCAGCGATTGCTCGTCGGTGACGTCGGTAAGCACGGTCACGAACTCGTCGCCGCCGTGGCGCGCGACGGTGTCGCTCGCCCGCGCGCTCCTCGCGAGACGCTCGGCCACCACGGCGAGCAGCCGGTCGCCGACGCTGTGGCCAAGACTGTCGTTGACGTTCTTGAAACCATCGAGGTCGATGAACACCACGGCCACGCGCTTGTTGCGGCGCGCGGACGTCGAGAGCGCCTGCTGCAGCCGCTCGCGCAGCAGGTTGCGGTTGGGCAGGCGCGTCAGGCCATCATAGTTCGCCTGGTATTCGAGCTGCTCCTGATAGCGGATCAGGTCGGTCACTTCATTGATCACGCCGATGTGGTGCGTCGTCTCGCCATCGGCGTTCGGCACCGGCGCGATGAAGAGCTGATTCCAGAACAGCGCGCCGTCCTTGCGGTAATTGCGCAGCACGGCGCTCACTTCGCGGTTCGCCGCGAGCCCCTCGCGAATCACGACGAGCCCTTCCTGATCGCGGTCGTCGCGCTGCAGAAAGCGGCAGTCCTGGCCGATCACGTCCGCCGGATCGTAGCCCGTGATCCGCTTGAACGCCGGGTTCACGTATTCGATCAGATGGCCGCCCTCGGCCGGGCCGGTGATCAGGATCGCGTTGACGCTCGCGTCGAGCGCGCGGCTTTGCAAACGCAGCGCGAGATCCGAGCGCTTGCGGTCCGTGACGTCAGTGTACGAGCTGAGCACGCCGATCACTTCGCCATCGGCATTGGTGAGCGGAATCTTGCTCGCCACCGCCGCGCGGTGCGCGCCGTCGATCAGCAGGTCGAACTCGACGTTCATTTTCGGCACGCTGGTCGCAATCACGTCCTCGTCGGCGCGGCGCAACTCGACCGCCACCTCCTTCCAGGGCAATTCGAAGTCGGTCTTGCCGACCACCTGCTCGGGGTACGCGAGCCCGGCGTCGCGCGCGAACGTCATGTTGCAGCCGAGATAGCGCAGCTCGCGGTCTTTCCACGAGATGCGCTGCGGGATGTTGTCGATCACCGTTTCGAGCATTTGCGTCGAGCGTTGCGCTTCCGCTTCGGCGTTGATCTGGTCGGTCACGTCGTCGGCGAGCACGAACATCGCCGGGCGTCCCATGAACGTGAGCGCGTGGATCGAGATATCCGCGGAAAGCAGCGAGCCGTCGCGGCGCCGATGCCGCCACACGCCCGCGCTCACGCGCCCTCGGCGCGGTGACGCGTCGCTGCGCGTCAGATAGGATTCGAGGCGCGGGATTTCGTCGGCGGGACAGATTTCGCGGATCGTCAGCGCGAGAAAGTCCTCCTCGGCGTACGCGTATTGCTGGATTGTCGCGGCGTTGACTGCGAGAAAGCGCAGCGTCTCGCGATCGTAGATCCACATCGGCACCGGGTGAGCGTCGAACAGTTCGCGGAAACGCTCGTCGCTGCGGCGCATCGCCCGCGCGACGCGAATCTTCGCGCGCGCCGCGCTTTCGCGCATGCCGAAGGTGTAGATCAGCAAGCCGCTGCCGACGATCATCGTGAAGATCAGCACCCACGTCGCGCGCCGGGTGGAACGCGCGGAATCGGCGAGCGAGGCTTCGAGCGCCTCGTCCTCGCCCTGGCGCAGCAAGGCGAGCGCCGTGTCGACGCCGCCCAGCTCCGAGCCGAGCCGCGTGTACGCCGACGCCGCCCAGGCGCGCGCGGGGCTATCCGGCAGCGTCGCCGCGTGGGCCAGCGCCGCCTGCGTGTCGCGCTCGAAGCTCTGGCCGCTCGCGAGCAGCCAGTCGAGCGGCGCGGTCGTGTCGGGCTCGCCCGTCAGTTGGGAGCGCAACGAAGCCGCGAGGTTCGTCAGCGCCTGCGTCTTCGCGCTCTCGCGCCAGCCGTCCGGCACCAGCACGCCCGATGACTCAAAGTTGCCGAGCGCGGCAAGCCCTTCGCCTAGCGTCGAGCGATAGGCTTCGAGATCGTGCTTGACGCTCATCGAGCGCATCGTGCGCTCATCGGCTGCGCGCTGGCTGCGGATCTGCGTGTACGCGACAAACGCATTCGCGCCGACCGCCGCGGCGACGACTGACATATTGATCAGCAGCCGCTTCGAAAAGGAAAAGGTCATGGATAACCGAACGCCGTTCGTTCTGGGAGGCAGGCGCGGCTATCGTTCTCGGCTTGCCCACGTTCGCATTTCATCGGACGAATGCGGGCTCTTTGCGCGCCAACTCATGGATAACGGCGCGGCTCGGGAGAAATTAAGGGGTAGCTGATATAAAAATCACGGCGCGAGGCCGAACTCCTTCATCGCGGGGATGAAATCGTGATTGCCCTCGGGCTTCCTCGACAGCTTTGTCAGCACATAGCGCTTGAACGGATCGAGTTGCGCCCATTTTTCCGGCGTCGGCGCGATGAGTCTCGCGATGCTGCTTTGGTTGAGCACGCCTTCCGGCACGATTTCGGTATTGCGCCAGGCGGGAGCCCCGTCCGGCGAAAACCAGTCGGGCTCGACGTTGGCGTGGGTGCGCATCATCTCGAAGAGCGCGTGGTCGAAGTTCGGCTCGATCGCCGAGTCGCTGTCCTCTTCGACCGGGAAGCGCGCGAGCAACGCACGGTCCTCGAGCGGCAGCATCTGCCATTGCGCGAGCGAGATACGCAGGCCGAAGCGGTCGAGATTGAAGCGCACCGACATCGGCATAAAGGTGAGGTTTTCGGACGAAATCACTTCGAAATCGAAGAGAAGCGGCTTGTCATGCAATCCCATGGCGGTGTCCTCGCAAACGGCGCACGCGGCACGCGTTGCCTGCTTGGGGTATTTTAGAACCTTATCCGGCGCGTATCGGACGAAGCGAGCCTGTGGCACGGCTGCTGCGACCCGCCGCCGCGCCGCGCGAGGAGTGAACTTGGACCCATTGGAAGCCGCCGAGCAGCCCGGCGTCATCGAGCAAAACGTGCGCCGGCATCAGTCCGGCGCAATCGAATCCGTCACCGATCAGATCGGCCAGGAATGGCCGATCGCGCTCGTCTTCAACGGCATCTCCCACGCGGTGATGATGGCGACGCCGCGCGATCTGGAAGCGTTCGCGGTCGGGTTTGCGATCTCGGAGGGGATCGTCGAGCGCGGCAGCGACATTCAGGACATCGAGGTCACGCAGCGCACGGGCGAGATCCCGCATGCGGAAGTGCAATTGACGGTCGTGCAGCAGGCGTTCGCCGCGCTCAAGGAAAAGCGCCGCGCGCTTGCCGGGCGCACCGGCTGCGGCGTGTGCGGCATCGAAAGCATCGACTTGCTCGATCTCGCGCCGGAGCGCGTGCCCGATACCGGCTTTCTCGCGCGCCTCGCGCCCGATGCGATTGCGCGCGCGGCTCGCGAGCTGCCCGCGCACCAGGCGCTCACGCGGCTCACGGGCGGCCTGCACGCCGCCGCATGGTGCGATGCCGAGGGCGCGATTCGCCACGCGTTCGAGGACGTCGGACGTCACAACGCGCTCGACAAACTCATTGGCCAGCTCGTGCTCGAGCGCGCCGATACGACCGACGGCTTCGTGTTCCTGTCGAGCCGCGCGAGCTACGAGCTGGTGCGCAAGGCCGCGCGCGTCGGCATTCCGATGGTCGCGACGATTTCGGCGCCCTCGTCGCTCGCGATTGCGATCGCGCGGCAGGCGGGCGTGCGTCTCGTGAGCTTTTGCCGCGAGACGAGCTACGTCGACTACGACACCCAGTAACGTCTAGCCACCGCGCTCCAGCAAGTTTCAGTCGAACTGCTTGAAATCCGGCTTGCGCTTTTCGAAGAACGCCTTGAACGCCTCGCGTGCTTCGGGCGCGAGCAGCATCTTGCCGAAATGCACG
>DATGHJ010000191.1:0-3003 GCA_035308085.1 Trinickia sp.
AAGCGAACATGGCGTGGCAGCGGCGCGGCTGAAAGAGCCGCGTAAAAAAAGGAGAAAGAGGAAGGGGCAGGCGGCTGGATCGCACGCGCCCCGCATAGCGAGAAGCGTCGCCATCCGCGCCGCGACAAGCGGCGCGGACGAACGCACTCAGTCCATCAGAACCCGAGGCTCGCCAACAGATCGTCGACCTGCGCCTGATCCTGCACGACTTCCGCGTTGCCTTCCGGATTGATCTGCGGACCGTTCAAGAGGCCGTCCGGATCGTGAGCGGAGAGCGTCGACGCCGACGCCGCGAACTGCTCGCGCCGCTCCGGCGCGATGTTCTCGACGAGCACCGTGAGCAGTTGCCGCTCGATGACGTGGATCACTTCGATGATCTTCTTGATGACTTGGCCTGTCAGATCCTGGAAGTCCTGCGCCATCATGATCTCGAGCAGCTGCGCGTTGGTCGCCGTCGTCACTTCCGACACGCTCGCGAAAAACGCACGCGTGTCGGTGAGCAGCGTGCCGACCGCCTGACGCTCGAGCGGCGCCTCATACCACTGCGCCCAGCGCGAGTCGAGCTGGCTCGCCTCGCTTTGGAGGCGGTCCTGCATCGGCTTCGACACGTCGATGGCCGTCAGCACGCGCTCGGCCGCCTGCTCGGAGAGCGTCGAGACGTACCTCAACCGGTCGCGCGCGTCCGGCGCGGCCTTCACCGCCTCTTCGATCTGCTTGTCGAGACCGAGCTCGTGCATCGTGTCGTGCAGCGCGCGCGTGAGCTGTGCGATGCGCGCGAGAATGCGGTCGGCCGTCAGATCGGCGTCCTCGGTGCCCTCTTCGGGCAAATTGATCGACTGGTCCACGTTATCACCCGGCTTTCGCCATCTTCTCGAGGATCTTGTTGAGCTTTTCGTCGAGCGTCGCGGCGGTAAACGGTTTCACCACGTAGCCGCTCGCGCCGGCCTGCGCCGCCGCAATGATGTTTTCCTTCTTCGATTCGGCCGTCACCATCAGCACCGGCAGATGCTGGAGCGACGCATCGGCGCGAATTTCCTTGAGCATCGCGAGGCCGTCGAGGTTCGGCATGTTCCAGTCGGAAATCACGAATTCGAAGCCGCCGCCGCGCAAGCGCGCCAAACCCATCGCGCCGTCTTCCGCCTCTTCGACGTTCGAGTAGCCGAGTTCCTTCAGCAAGTTGCGGACGATCCGGCGCATCGTCGGAAAGTCGTCCACGACCAGAATCTTCATTCCCTTGTCCATCATCTTGATTCCTTTATCTCAATTTTGCGGCGAGGTCCGCTTATCTTCAGTACACGCCGGGCCGCCCCAAGCGTACTGAAACCCCCTTGGGGGGCAGCGAACGCAGAGAGCGTGGGGGCCATTTTCATTTCGCGCCGGGCCGCCCCAAGCGTACTGAAGCCCCCCTCGGGGGGCAGCGAACGCAGAGAGCGTGGGGGCCATGTTCATTTCGGTTACACGCGCTGCACGCGGTCACCCATCGCCGCGAGGCGTGTCATCACCCGCCGGCTCATTTCCGATAAAGGCGCAACTTCGTCGGCGCCGCCCATCGCAATCGCCTCGCGCGGCATGCCGAACACGACGCAGCTCGCTTCATCCTGCGCGAGAGTGTATGCGCCAGAATTTCTCATGTCTAACAATCCCGCAGCGCCATCCTTACCCATGCCGGTCAAAATCACGCCAACGGCGTTCTTGCCCGCATGCTGGGCAGCCGAGCGGAACAGCACGTCGACCGACGGACGGTGCCGGTTCACCGGCGGGTCGTCCGACAGGTGCGCGATGTAGTTCGCGCCGCTTCGTGCAAGCAGCAGGTGCGCGTGGCCCGGCGCGATGTACGCGTGACCCGGCAGCACCCGCTCGCCGTGTTCCGCTTCCTTCACGCTGATCCGGCACAGGCCGTTCAAGCGCTGCGCGAAAGATTTCGTAAACCCGGGCGGCATGTGTTGGGCGATCAATACGGCGGGGGCGTCGGGCGGCAGCGGCACGAGCACTTCGCGGATCGCTTCGGTGCCGCCCGTCGACGCGCCGATGATGATCAGCTTCTCGGTACTGACGAGCGGATTGTTGAGCATCGGCGCGTGCGCGGCCGCAGCGGGAGCGGCGCCCGCCGCGTGCTGCGCCGGCGCGGCCTGCCGCACGCGGGCGCGCGCCGCGGCGCGCACCTTGTCGGCAAGTTTTTCCGCGTAATCGAGCATGCCGTCGCGAATGCCGACCTTCGGCTTGGTCACGAAATCGACCGCGCCCAGCTCCAGCGCACGCAGCGTGATTTCCGAGCCGCGCTCGGTCAGCGACGACACCATGACCACCGGCATCGGCCGCAAGCGCATCAATTTTTCGAGGAAGTCGAGGCCATCCATGCGCGGCATTTCGACGTCGAGCGTCAAGACATCCGGGTTGTGCTGCTTGATCAGCTCGCGCGCGACGAGCGGATCGGGTGCGGTCGCGACGACCGTCATGTCCGGCTGGCTGTTGATGATTTCGGTCATCAGGCTGCGGATCAGCGCTGAATCGTCGACACACAAAACTCTGATCTTCTGCACGGCTACTACGCCTCCTCTACTGTCCTGGGGCTGTTCTGACTAGTCGGGCGCGTGCTCGAACCCGCACTGGCGCCGAACAACTCGATACGCGGTTTGCCCGTCGCGGGCGGCTTGTTGGCCGACTGAGCGGCCACACTGGTCGCCGCGCCTCCGCCCTGGCCACCGCCGAATAATTCGACGCGCGGCTTGCTCGCCGGCGCCGCAAAGAGCTCGACATGCTCGCGCGCGCGCGCGTGGCGCGCCGCGCGCAATTCCGCGGTCTGCTTGGCGAGCGCCTGCTCGCGCTCCGCGACGCTCGGCTCCTGCTGCAGACGCAATTTCTTCACCGCCGCCTGGCCCGTGTAGGGCATGAACGCGACCTTGCGCGGATGCTGGCCCTGCAAGTCCTCGGCGACGATGCGAATCTTTTCGAGGCCGAGATAGCGGCGCACGAACTCGGAGTTTCGATCGCCGATGTTGATGG
>DATGHJ010000192.1:0-2144 GCA_035308085.1 Trinickia sp.
TTGTACTCGTGGCGCGGCACGATCGCGAGGAGTTGCGGCACGAAGACGTAGCCGCCGCGGAAGCCGCGCACCCCCAGGCCGAGCGCGCGTGCCAGCGGCAGCAGCGGCAGATACAGGCGCGATCCTTCGGTGAAGGGCGCGAACGGCATCGCGGTCGGCACGCCGTCGACGCTCACCGCGTTGCTGCCCGACGCGAACGTCACGAGTTTGCCGTCGGCCCGCGCGATCGCGACGAAACGCGTGCCGGGCTGCCAGGCCGATCGTGCGGCCACGGTCGAGAGCATCGCGCCGAGTCCGGGATCGTCCGCAGGCACCACCGGATCGCCGTACGCGATCGCCAAGTGCGCGAACGTGATCTGGCGCCCTTGCACCCATACTTGCGCCTGCGATGGTGCCACCGCAACGCCGAAAGCTCGGGCCGGTGCCGCGGTGCTCAACATGCAGCAGAACATCGCCGCTGCCACGAGCCGCCGCCGCGCACCCATCACTGCGAGAACGTCCCCCGCGCGAGCGGTTCGTCGATTTCGAACTGCCCGCCGGGAAGCGTGGGCAGCTTGCGGCCGTCGATGAGCACCTGGACGTGTTGAATGCCGGCGACCGACGTCGCCGTGTAGGTCAGCGACTTGAACAGCGCGACTTCGTCGCTTTCGCCGCCTCGATAGGGCTTGGTGACGGCACCGCGCAGGTTGACGGTCGCGGTGTCGCCGCCGACGGTCACGGTCGCGATCGTCCCTGCCGGGAACAGCACGACTGTGCTGGACGGCGTGGCGGGACCCGCCAGCAGCTGCGCGATGAGCGCGTCTTCGAGCTGCGCTCCTTGCAGCGAGCGGTCGGCCGAGAACGGCACCGGCATCAGCGCGTCGGAGCCGGCCTTGCAGAAGTAGACGGTGACCTGCGGGGTGGGTAGCGGCTGCTGCCGGTGGGTGCACCCGGCGACGGCCATCGCGATGATGACCGCCCACACACGCGTCTTGCGCTCGCTCGTGACGATGAGCCGTTCCCTCTTCCCTGACGGACGTTGCAACCGACGTATGAACGTTTCGACGTCGCGCTTCGTTCTCCTGATTCTCAACCCCGCGCGAGCTGCATTCTCTAGCGCGCGCGAGCGGTGAACACGATGGCTTGCGTTCGCGGGCTGATGGGACCGCTTCCATAGCGTTCCCGCAGCTCGCGTGCGATCGCATCTCGGATGCGCGGCAGTGCGCTTTCGTCGCGTTCGCGGATCTGCAGGGAAACGGGGCTACCTTCGGTCAGACCACGCGCTAGCGCGACGGCCGAGGGGCTTTGCCCATCGCCGTTCACCACCGACGCGCTCACCGCATCGAAACCCGCGTCAAGCAGCATCGTCCGGATGCGAGCGACGTCGTGGAACCCGAACGGCGTCTCGTAGAAGTTCGGCGGGTCCTGAGGGAAATGGGCGCCGATGGTCTCGTGCGCCAATCGCCACGCGTCGTTGTGCGCGAGCGCATCCCAGACGTTGAAGAGCAGGGTCCCATCCGGTTTTAGAGCGCGCCTGCATTCGCGCAGCGCACCCGCCTTGTCCGGGAAGAACATCATCCCGAATTGGCAGACGATCGCCTCGAACGACGCGTCTTCGAACGGGAGGTGCGTGGCGTCGACGACGGCCCATTCGACGCGCTCGGCAGCAGCGAACTTCTCCTTCGCCACGGCGAGCATCGCCTCGCTGAGGTCAGTGGCGACGATTGCGACATCGGCCGGTAGCGCGTCGCGTAGCGCGCGCGTCGCGATGCCGGTCCCGGCAGCGAGCTCGAGGACGCGCCCGCTCGCCACGACGCCTTTGATCCGCTTAGCGACATCGCGGGCGAAAGGCGTGAAGTTGAGCGGTGCCGAGAACTCGTCGTATGCCCGCGGCACGGACGCGGCGAACGCCGGTTGGGAGCCCGCTGCGCGTTTCATGCGCCGGCGTTCAAGGTGAGCGCCGGGGGTTCCGCTCGTTACCGTCTAACACAGTCATTATGGTCACGATCGCAGAACTGCGGGCGATTCCGCTTTTCTCCGCAGCCGGAGATAGCGCCCTCGAACAGCTCGCGCGCACGGTTGCCGATATCCGGGTGCCCAAGGGCGAGTACTGCGCGCACGAAGGTGAGAGCGGCGCTCTGATCATCGTGTTGGAGGGCCGCTGC
>DATGHJ010000193.1:0-9526 GCA_035308085.1 Trinickia sp.
AACAGCACGCGGTTCGAGATGCTCTTCGAGCCGGGTAGCCGGACGGTGCCGGACGCGCGGGAGAACGGTCCGAGGTCGAGATATTCCATGGTCAGTCCTGTTATTTCGAGGGGCTGGCGCCGGCAGCGGCCTTGCCGCCGCGCTCCTGCCATTCAATGCGTGCCTTGCGCGAACGCGTGAACGCCGCCTCGAGCGCCGCGCCGTCGCCTGCTTCGATCGCCGCGCGCAAGCGCGCGAGCACGGCCGCGTAGGCGTCGAGTTCGTCCAGCAACGCTGCGCGGTTGGCGACGCAGATGTCGCGCCACATTTCCGGGCTCGACGCGGCGATCCGCGTGAAATCGCGGAAGCCGCCGGCGGCAAACGAAAACTTCAGATCGGCGTCCGGCGCTTCGAGAATCTGCTCGACGAGCGCAAACGACAGCACATGCGGCAAGTGGCTCACCGACGCCAGGACGCGATCGTGCTGCTCCACGCTCATCTGCCGGACCACGGCGCCAGCCGCACGCCACATCGCCTCGACGCGCGCGACGTCGGCGGGCGAATTTTCGTGCAACGGGCACAGCACGACATTGCGCCCGACGTACAGCTCGGGAAGCGCCGCCTCGACGCCGCTCGATTCGCGTCCGGCAATCGGATGGCCCGGCACGAACCGGTTGATACGCGGCCCAAGCGCCGCGCGTGCGGCGGCGGCGACATCGGACTTGGTGCTGCCGGCGTCGGTTACGATGGTCGCATCGTCGAGAAACGGCGCGATTCGGGTGAGCAACGGCTGCGTCTGCGCGACCGGCGCCGCGAGCAGAACGATATCGGCGCCCGCCAGCGCCTCGCGCAACTGCGCGTCGTCGCCGAGCGCAGCGAAACCATCGATGACGCCAAGCTCGCGCGCCCGCTCCACCGACGACACCGAGCGGCCGACGCCGATCACCGTGCCGCGCTGCCCCGCCTGCCCGAGCTGGCGCTCACGCAACGCGCGCGCGAGCGATCCGCCGATCAGCCCGACACCGAAAATCACCAGTTTATTGAATGAAAACGCGGTCACGACGGACAGACCAAAAAAGCGCGCGACGAGCCCAAGCGCGCGCGCGGGATGAAAACCAACCGCCCGGCCTGCCGATCAGGCAGGCGCGAGCGCCTTTTCCAGCGCGGTGATGAACGCCTCGTTTTCTTCCGGCAAGCCGATCGTCACGCGCAACCACTGCGGCAACCCATAGTTGCCGACCGGCCGCACGATCACGCCCTGCTTCAAGAGCGCCAGATTCACACGCGCACCGGCGCCCTCGTCGTTACCGACCCGCACCAGTACGAAGTTGCCGTACGACGGCACGTATTCGAGATCGAGCTTATCGAACGCCTCGGTCAGCCGGCGATAGCCCGCCGCGTTGAGCGCCGCGCTCTTTTCGAGGAACGCGCGGTCGTTCAGCGCCGCGGCGGCCGCGGCTTGGGCGAGCGTGTTCACGTTGAACGGCTGGCGCAAGCGGTTCAGCAAATCGCTCAGCTCCGGCTGCGCAATCGCGAAACCGACGCGCAATCCCGCGAGACCGAACGCCTTCGAGAACGTGCGCGACACGAGCAGGTTCGGAAAACGGCGCGTCCAAGCAATCGAATCGTAGCGCTTGTCCGCGGCGAGATACTCGGTGTACGCCTCGTCGAGCACCACGACCACGCTCTTCGGCACCTTCTCGAGGAACGCTTCGAGCGCCGGGCCTTCGATGAACGTGCCGGTAGGGTTGTTCGGATTGGCGACGAACATGAGACGCGTGTCGGCATCGATCGCCTTCAGCATCGCGTCGAGGTCATGCCCGTGCTTCATGGCGGGCACGACGATCGCACGCGCGCCAATGCCTTGCGTCGCGAGCGCATACACGGCGAACGAGTATTGCGCATAGACGATCGACTGATTCTTTTCGACGAGCGCATGCGCGGCCAGTTCGAGAATGTCGTTGCTGCCGTTGCCGAGCGTGATCCAATCCGCCGGCACCCCGTAGTGCTCGCTCAATGCGGCCTTCAGCTCGAACGCGTTCGCATCCGGATAGCGGCCGAGATCGGCGGCGGCCTGCGCCATCGCTGCCTTCGCCGACTCCGGCATGCCGAGCGGATTTTCGTTCGATGCCAGCTTCACGATGTGCGCTTCATCAAGGCCAAACTCGCGGGCAACTTCCGAAATCGGCTTGCCGGCGACGTAAGGCGCGATCGCGCGCACATAGGAAGGGCCGTATTGGTTTGTCATGATGCCTCCCGTCCGCCAAGGGAGGCATCAGCCCCCTCGGGGGGAGCGTTGCATGGGAGCGGAGTCACCGTTAAAGCGCTAACTCCGGCCGACAGCGGACGGCAGTAGGCATGCGGGTAGTTCATATATGTCTCCAGATCGGACTTGCCAGTAGTAAGCGATGGGGCCCGCACGATGCAGCCGGAAGCGGCGCTTCAGCGCGCGCGCGGATACGAGCCCAGAATCTTCAGGAACGCGGCCTTCTTTTCGAGCTCGGCGAGCGCGGCGGCGACCGGTGCATCGTCGCGATGCCCTTCGACATCGATATAGAAGTAGTACTCCCACGTGCCGATCCGCGCCGGACGCGACTCGAAGCGCGTCATCGAGACACCATGGCGCGCGAGCGGCTCGAGCAGCTTGAACACCGCGCCGGGTTCATTCTTCACCGACACGATCAGCGAAGTCTGATCGCGCCCGCTCACGCCCGCCGGATCCTTGCCGATCATCACGAAGCGCGTGCGGTTGTGCGGATCGTCCTGGATCAGCCCGTACGCAACCTGCAAGCCGTAGTGGGCAGCCGCGCGATCGCCGGCAATCGCGGCGACACTCGGGTCCGCCGCTGCCAGGCGCGCGGCTTCCGCATTGCTCGACACCGCTTGGCGCTCCAGATGCGGCGCGTTGGTCGAGAGCCAGCGCTGACATTGCGCGAGCGCCTGCGCGTGCGCGCAGACGCGCGTCACGCCCGTAAGCCCGCCGCCCTGTGTCAGCAGATTGTGATGAATCGGCAACGCGAGCTCGCCGCCGATCACGAGCTGCGTCTGCAACAGCAGATCGAGCGTGCGCGACACAGCGCCTTCGCTCGAATTCTCGACCGGCACGACGCCGAATTCAGCGGAGCCCGCCTCGACCGAGCGAAACACTTCGTCGATCGACGGGCACGCAAGACCTTCGATCGCATGACCGAAGTATTCGTACATCGCTTGCTCGCTATAGGTGCCGATCGGCCCCAGAAAAGCGGCCCGCACCTGCTGCTCGAGCGCCCGGCTCGCGGCCATGATCTCGCGCCAGATCGCGCTGATGTGATCGCCCGCGAGCGGCCCGGCGCTCATGTCCTGCAAGCGCGCGATGACCTGTTGCTCGCGCTCGGGCCGGAACACCGGCGCGTTGTAATGCTTCTTGACCTCGCCCACTTCGAGGGCGATCGCCGCGCGCTGATTGAGCAGCGCGATCAACTGCGCATCGATCGCGTCAATGCGATCGCGCAGCGGTTTGAGCTTGGTATTGAGTTCGTCGTCCATGCGTAATACGGCCGTATGAAAGTAAGCACGCCGTCCGTCAGATCGAAGCGATCAGGCCTGGCGCCGTTCGAATTCCTTCATGTACTCGACCAGCGTCTTGACGCCTTCGAGCGGCACCGCGTTGTAAATCGACGCCCGCATTCCGCCGACGGACTTGTGGCCCTTCAGCTGCAGCAGCCCGAGCGCCTTCGCGCCGGCGAGGAAATCTTCGTTGCGCGACTCGTCCGCGAGGAAGAACGGCACGTTCATCCGCGAACGCGACGCGCGTTCAACCTTGTTGACATAAAACGCGCTCGAATCGATCGCGCTGTACAACAGCTTCGACTTCTCGATGTTGCGCGCTTCGATCGCCTTCAAACCGCCCAGCTTTTTCAGCCACTTGAACACCAGGCCCGCGATGTAGATCGCGTAGGTGGGCGGCGTGTTGTACATCGAATTGTTCTCGGCGACGGTCTTCCACTCGAACGCCGACGGGCAGATCGGCAGCGCCCGGTCGAGCAGGTCCTCGCGCACGATCACGACGGTGACGCCCGCCATGCCGATGTTCTTCTGCGCGCCACCGTAAATGGCGCCGAACTTCGCGACGTCGAGCGGGCGCGACAGGATGTGCGACGAGACGTCCGCCACGAGCGCGATGTCGCCGAGATCGGGAATGTCGAAAGTTTCGACGCCGTGAATCGTCTCGTTCGTGCACATGTGCACGTAGGCAGGATCGTCGGACAGCTGCCATTCGGCGCGAGCCGGCGAGCGCGTGAAGCCGTCGACGGTCTGGCCGCTTGCGGCCAGGTGCGGCGCGCAATACTTGTGCGCTTCCTTGAACGTTTTCTGCGACCACGAGCCCGTCAGGACAAAATCTGCCGTCTTCTTCGTGCCGAGCAGGTTCATCGGCACGATTGCGTTCTCTCCGAGGCCACCACCCTGCAGAAATAGAATGCGGTGGCTGGCTGGCACGTCGAGCAGTTCGCGCAGGTCGGCGAGCGCCTCCTCGTGGATCGAGATGAATTCCTTGCCGCGATGGCTCATTTCCATCACGCCCATGCCGCTGCCGCGCCAATCGAGCATCTCGTCGGCAGCTTGGCGCAGCACTTCCTCAGGAAGCGCCGCAGGTCCGGCGGCGAAGTTAAAGACGCGCATCGTGGGAACCCCGAAAGAAGACGCGGTAGCAAAAGGAAAGGCCGAAAAACCGCGCCTGGAAAGAAAATGGCCGTCTGCGCTCTCGCGCAAACGGCCATTATCGCACTGTGACCGGCAAGCCGCCAAACCAAGGCGCCCTGCCGGCCCGGCCGATCCGCCGCGATTGGGCCCGCCAAAGAACCCTCGGGAACCCTCCGCGGATCTTACGACCGGCTATTACTTGCCCGGCTTGACCGCCGCGACTTCCTTGTCGGCCTGGTCGCGCGTCGCCTTGATCGATTGCGGCATGTACTTTTGCATCAAGCCGTTCACGACGTCACGACCCACTTGGTCTTGCACCTGGATGAACTTACGGCCGGTCGGGCTCTTGTAGAACGTCGTCAGATCCTTGATTTCCTGCGTGCTGTAGTACTTCGCGTACGCGTCGTACTGAGCCTGCATCGCGTCTTGGCGGAACGAATCCGTCGCGAACACCTGGCCCGCCGAGTCAACCAGCTTCGGCACCGCGTTCTTTTGCAGCGTCGGCACGGATGCTTGCTTTTGCTTGTCCGTCAGCGTCTTGTTTTCCGACAGCGCGTCCGACAGGATCGCCGGGACCAGTTGCTTCGCTTGCATTTGCGCGCTGTTGCCGATTGCGCCAACGAGCTTCTGCGCGTCGATGGCGTCGAGCAGGTCCTTGATTGCGGCTTGCTTGGCGGGATCGACCGGAGCTGTAGCCGGTGCCGCTGCCATCGTGTCGGCCGGCGCTTGATTCTGGAGCGCCTGCGCCATCGCGAAGGTCGGCACGAAAGCAGCCAGCAGCATCCATTGCTTGAATCGTTGTTGCATCATTACTCCCTAAAAGAAATAGTCGAATTGCTTGACGCACGAAGCGTATCGCAACACGGCGTTGCGAGGTCATTTGCTTCGCGCGGTTTTCCTTGCGGTTACTTTATCGCGACGCCTGTCATGCACGACTCGCGCGCTGATCAACCTTCGCCGTTTTCGTCATCCGCCGCCGCACCTTCGGCATCACCTTCACCATCTGCCTCGGCGATCTGCTGCAGGCCGGAAAGCTTGGTGCCGTCATCAAGGCTGATGAGTGTAACACCTTGCGTCGCACGGCCCATTTCACGAATTTCCGAAACACGCGTGCGGATCAGCACGCCGGTCGTCGTGATCAGCATGATCTGGTCCTCGGGGTCGACGAGCGTTGCCGCCACGACCTTGCCGTTGCGCTCCGACGTCTGGATCGCGATCATGCCCTTCGTGCCGCGCCCATGGCGTGTGTACTCGGTGATCGGGGTGCGCTTGCCGTAGCCGTTTTCGGTTGCCGTCAGCACCGACTGCTGCTCACTGCCCGCCACCAGAAGCGCGATCACCTGCTGCCCTTCGTCGAGCTGCATGCCGCGCACGCCGCGCGCTTCGCGACCCATCGGGCGCACATCGTTCTCGTCGAAGCGCACTGCCTTGCCCGAATCCGAGAACAGCATCACGTCGTGCGCGCCATCGGTGATCGCGGCGCCGATCAGGTAATCGCCGTCATCGAGACCGACCGCAATAATACCCTTGCGCAATGGTCTGCTGAAAGCCTCGAGCGGCGTCTTCTTGACGGTGCCCAACGCCGTCGCCAAAAAGACGAACTTGTCCGCCGAGAACTCCTTCACCGGCAGCACGACGTTGATCTTCTCGCCTTCCTGCAGCGGGAACATGTTGACGATCGGACGGCCGCGCGCGTTGCGCGAGCCTTGCGGCACTTCGTAGACCTTCACCCAATAGACGCGACCGCGGTTCGAGAAGCACAGGATGTGGTCGTGCGTGTTCGCGATGAAGAGCGTGTCGATCCAGTCGTCTTCCTTCATCTGCGTGGCCTGCTTGCCGCGGCCCCCGCGCTTCTGCGCGCGATATTCGGACAACGGCTGCGATTTCACGTAGCCCGTATGCGACATCGTGACAACCATCTCCTGCGGCGTGATCAGGTCTTCGGTGTTCAGCTCGGTCGCGTTCATCTCGATCTTCGAGCGGCGCGCGTCGCCGAACTCGGCCTTCACTGCCGTGAGCTCGTCGGTGATGATCGTCGTGATGCGCTCCGGGCGCGCGAGGATGTCGAGCAGATCGGCGATCTGCGCCATCACTTCACGGTATTCGCCGATGATCTTGTCCTGCTCGAGACCAGTCAGGCGCTGCAGGCGCATCTGCAAGATTTCCTGCGCCTGAGTATCGGACAGCTTGTAGAGTCCGTCGCCCTGCATCCCGAAGGCAGGGTTCAATCCTTCCGGACGGTATGCCTCACGGCCGCCCGCGGCGGCGTTCTCGGTCTCCGCGCGCGACAGCATTTCACGCACGAGCGAGGAATCCCACGGGCGCGCCATCAATTCCTGCTTGGCGATCGGTGGCGTCGGCGCCGCCTTGATGATTGCGATGAATTCGTCGATGTTCGCGAGCGCGACGGCGAGACCCTCGAGCACGTGGCCGCGTTCGCGCGCCTTGCGCAGTTCGTATACAGTGCGCCGCGTCAGCACTTCCCGCCGATGCGACAGGAACGCGCGAAGCATTTCCTTAAGATTCAGGAGCTTAGGCTGGCCATCGACGAGCGCGACCATGTTCATCCCGAACGTGTCCTGCAGCTGGGTCGCCTTGTACAGATTGTTGAGGACGACCTCGGGCACCTCGCCGCGCTTGAGCTCGATCACGACGCGCATACCGCTCTTGTCGGACTCGTCGCGAATGTCCGAAATGCCCTCGAGCTTCTTCTCGTTGACGAGCTCGGCGATCCGCTCGAGCAGCGAGCGCTTGTTAACTTGATACGGCAGCTCGTCGACAATGATCGCCATGCGCTGGCCGCGATCGATTTCCTCGAAGTGCGTCGCCGCGCGCATCACGACACGGCCGCGGCCGGTGCGATAGCCGTCGCGCACGCCCGCGACGCCGTAAATGATGCCGGCGGTCGGGAAATCGGGAGCGGGAATGATCTCGATCAGCTCATCGATGCTCGCCTCGGGGTTCATCAGCAGATGGTGGCAGGCGTCGACGACTTCGTTCAGGTTGTGCGGCGGGATGTTGGTCGCCATGCCGACCGCGATCCCCGACGATCCATTGATCAGCAGATTAGGGATGCGCGCGGGCAGGATCAGCGGCTCGCTCTCGCTGCCGTCGTAGTTCGGACCGAAATCGACGGTTTCCTTGTCGATATCAGCAAGGAGTTCATGGCCGATCTTCGCCATGCGGATTTCGGTGTAACGCATCGCGGCGGCGTTGTCGCCATCGATCGACCCGAAATTGCCCTGCCCGTCCACCAGCATGTAGCGCAGCGAAAAGTTCTGCGCCATCCGGACGATCGTGTCATAGACCGCGGTGTCGCCGTGCGGGTGGTATTTACCGATCACGTCGCCGACGATACGCGCCGATTTCTTATAGGCACGGTTCCAGTCATTGTTGAGTTCGTGCATCGCGTACAGAACGCGCCGGTGCACTGGTTTCAAGCCGTCGCGGACATCGGGAAGCGCACGCCCCACGATCACGCTCATCGCGTAATCGAGATACGAACGGCGCATTTCCTCCTCGAGGGAGATTGGCAGAGTCTCTTTGGCGAATTGATCCATTATCCGTATCTTTTCCAAGCGAAAATACGCGCCAAAGTCAATGGCTTTGAGCTACGTTCGCATTGGCGCCGCAAACGCAGCGCATCACGCAATTCTACCATGCGGTGCAACCGCGCCCGCCGTGGGTACGTACTCCCCATTGCACGGCGACTGCGAAGCCGCTGTGAACCGCTCTCGCCACGCTATCGGCGAGACGATTTTTCTTCGCCGCAGGCACGCGTCATGCGGTCGTCCGGCCACCGCAGAAGCCCGCCAGGCTTACTGTTGCGCATGCACCACAATTGTGTTGGGGGATCGGAACGCTCGGGAATTTTTTTTCGTGGGTCGGGAACTGTATGGCAAAATGCCAACGCACTTGGTTAGACATTGCTCGAAGTGTCTTCAGGGCCCGGCGTTTTTGTGCCGCACCAATGTTATACTTCGAGCAATGTATGACTTGTCTTCGTCAACAAGCTCGCAGTAAACCTGCGGTAATCTCAATTTCGAGAGGAGAAATATGAATAAACTTTCAAAGCTCGCGTTCATTGCAGCTACCGCAGTTATGGCTGCATCCGCTTCGGCACAGTCGGTGCCGGCGTCGCGACAACAAACGAATGACAACTGGGTGAACGGCACCGGCGAATACGTGTGGATGAACGGCACGAACGAGCTTTGCTGGCGCGATGCATTCTGGACGCCGGCCACCGCCAACGCAAAGTGCGATGGCGCACTGGTCGCCCAGGCACCGCAGCCGCCGGTCACGCCGCCGCCGGCAATCACGAGCCAGAAGATCACGTATCAAGCTGACGCCCTGTTCGACTTCGACAAGGCTATCCTGAAGCCGGCTGGCAAGGAAAAGCTGGACGATCTGGCATCGAAGATCGGCGCGCTGAACCTGGAAGTTGTGGTCGCAACGGGCTACACGGACCGTATCGGTTCGGACAAGTACAACGACCGTCTGTCGCTGCGTCGTGCACAAGCTGTCAAGGCATACCTGGTCAGCAAGGGCATCGAAGCCAACCGTATCTATACGGAAGGCAAGGGCAAGCGCAACCCGGTTACGACCGGCTGCAACCAGAAGAACCGCAAGCAGCTGATCGCCTGCCTCGCACCGGACCGCCGCGTGGAAGTCGAAGTGGTTGGTACGCAAGAAGTTCAGAAGACGACCGTTCCGGCACAGTAAGCCGCGGTTCTCGACTGCTACGAAGCCCCGCCCCGCGCGGGGCTTTTTCTTAGTGCGCTGGTTTTTGTCCGCTTGGCTTTGCCCGCTCGTCTTTGTCCGATCGTCAGCGCCGCCGGGCCGCGGCCCGCCGCTTCCGGTTCCGATA
>DATGHJ010000194.1:0-2064 GCA_035308085.1 Trinickia sp.
TCGGCGGTGCCGCTACCCACCTGGACTTCGCGTGACCCGGGCGACACATTGACCATTCGTACCTGCGAGTTTGGCGCAATGCGAAGTACCGAATTGCCGTCGAACTGGATCTCCGCATCGCCGTTTCCCGTAACGACGTAGTCGCCGGGAGCGAGCGGAGCATTGATCGAGCCCGCGAACTGCGATCCGCTATCGCCGCGGATAATGGTCGTACCATAGCTCGCGTAGCTAAGGTCGGCAAGGCCACCGTAGCCGCTAGTGTTACCGTAGTTGCCGTAGTACTGGGCGGCCGCGGGAGTCATTGAAGCGAGCATGGACCCGACTGCGGTCAGCATCCCGATCACGAGGGTGGCGCGCGTTCGCACGACGTTCATGTGTGTACCTCACGGTTGCATGGAGGCCCGGTTGGCAACTCCTACCCGCTTTAACGGGCCGCAACGCGTGGAAGTTCGGTTTAGTGGCCGTGGCCGGCGTGATTTGCGGCTGCGACCGGGATTTTCGCCACGGTCACGGCATCGTTGAGCAGTGTAGGGACATCGGCGAGCCCGGCGCCGCCCGCCGTCCAGCGCGCGCGCACATTCCCCCCGCGATCGAGCATCAGTTCGGTCTCCCCGCCGTCAGCGTCGGTCCGAAACAGGCCGAGCATCGCACGAACGTCGTCCGACACCTCAACGCTCAACGGAGACGAGTTCGTTCCTTTACCGATACCTACCGCAATGACGTGTAGGCCTGCCGCATTGAACTGCGGCTGCGCCTTCGCGAGCTCCGCGAGACGCGTCGCGGGCGCGTGCGCGGTGAACAAAACAACGAGAACCGGGCCGCCTTTCACCATCTGGCTCAACGTATTTTGCGCCCCGCCCTGTTCGAACGCAAAATCAGGAAGCGGCACGGCTGCAGTCGTGCCGATCTGCGAACCCACGACGCGCGTTCCGTCGCCGGCCGCGCGCGCAAGCAGAAAGTTGATCAGATCCCATCGTTGGTCGGGCGTGAGCTTATCGGAAAAGCCGGGCATGACGCCGTTGTCCCGGCCGTTGCTCACCCACCAGAACATTTCTCCTACCTTGTGCGCGAAGAGATGCGATTCGGTCAGATCTGCAGGGCGAATGGGAAGCTTTCCGGCAAGCGGCCCGTCGCCGCGGCCGCCGACGCCGTGACACACAATGCAATTGGCCGCATACAACGGCGCACCACGCGCAATCGACGGCGCGGCGTACGCTTGCGGTGAGGCGTAGAAGCTCGTTGGATAGGCTTGGACGATCGCCGGGACAAGCGCCACGCCGCCGATACAGCCGATGAGGACGGCGCACGCGACGGAAACGACCATAGCGCGATAGCGCTTCCTGTCCAGCGTATAACCCACAACCGCGAGCGCACAAACGAACGCCCATGCGGCGATGTTGATAAACGTCTGGCGCCCTACCGCGATCTCGCTGTAGTCGATGCGGAACGGCAGCGGCCATTGCGGTTCGGTGTGCAGTCCCGGCGGCAGCACGCCGATGACGCCGACAACACCCAGAACGAGCACGCCGAGCCCCGCTTCGATCGACGCGTTGCGACTCACTTGCCGCACCGCGCGCAATCGAACGGCGGCATCCCTGTCGACATCGGCCAGACACGGCAGCAAGCGGCGTTGGTTGATTCCCGCAACGCCCACCATCCCGACAAAGAACGCGATTTTCAGGAGCAAGAGCTGGCCGTACTGCGTGCCGAGCAACGCCGCGGCCGAGCCCGCGAGAAACCACGTGTTCACGACGCCCGTCACGAGCAGTGTTCCGACGCACGTGATGCCAAGCACCGAGAAACGCTTCGTCGCAGCGCATGCCTCGAGCACGCGTTCGTGGCTACCCGAGCGCCAAGCTCGAAACAGCAAGAGCACCAGCATCGGCAGCGCACCCAGCCACGCACCCGAAGCGAGCAGATGCAAGATGTCGGCGGGTAAGTGCAGCGCGTCGTATGGTACGTCGTCGGCGGCGGCACCGTGACCCGCCCACGCAAGCGACGCCATGAACACGGCCGACGCAAGCAATCCGATCCACGCGACCACTCTATTGGGGCCGCGCCCTT
>DATGHJ010000195.1:0-3259 GCA_035308085.1 Trinickia sp.
GGGCACGTCGACAGTGCGCACAACAAGTCGATTTCCGCGAAGAACTCGAGATAGTCGCCCTTTTTCGCCGGACACGCCTTCATGAAGTACTGATCGTCGAGGTTGAGACCCGTGCATTGAAAGACGTTCAGCACGTCATGCACGTCGAACTCAGTAAGCCCATATGGCAAGATCGCGCGCGTCAGGTTCGAATGGCAGTGGAAATGAAAGTCCTCGCCGGTCAGCATCCGGTTCACGTACGGATCGCAGCGCGTGCCGAGCAGGTCGTGCACGCGGCCGCCGTGCTCATCGACGCCGTAGTTCGCGAGCGTGTCGTCGGTGATGGTCACCATCGGGCGCAAAAACGGCAGTGTCGACCACAGGCGGTCGAACGTGCTCACATGCGCCTGCTGCAATTGCCGCGTGCGCGACGCCCAAAAGCGCTCGCGCGGATTGTGCAGGTTCCACATGTTGAGGTCCGCGACCTGCGGCCCTTCGATCGTGACGATCCGGAACACGTGGCCGGCGGGCACCGTCCATGCTTGGCCCGAGCGGATCGGCACAACGATCGATTCGACGAGCGTGCGCGTCTCGTGCCGCGACGCGATTCGGCCGTAGAAATCGCGGTCGACGTCGAGCGCGGAGCCCTTGGTGACTTGATAGGCGGCAGGATAGTTGAGCATGTTCGATGTCCTCGTCGGGGGAAAAACGCAACGTGCAGCAATCGCGCACCATTGCAGAAATCAGAGCAAGTCGAGTAGCGCGTCCTCGGAGCGCTTGAGGTAGTCGGTCAGGCGCGCCGTCGCGCGCTTCTTCTCGCCGGCCACGAGCAGTTCCAGAATCTGCCGGTCTCGCTCGATCCACGGTGTCTGGAAACGCGCCTCGTCGGGCGCGACGGCGAACATCAGCCGCAATTGCGCCAGGATCGTGCGGAAAAACTGGTCGATGAGCGGGCTGCCCAGCAGCTCGACGATGTGCTGATGGAAGATCAGGCTGTGCGTGCCGACGCTGCGCCAATCCTCGCGCCGCGCCGCGGCCTCCGACGACTCGCACGCTTCAAACATCGTGCGCAGCACGGCGGCGTCCGGCGCGTCTGACTGGGCGAGCGCCTGCAGCTCGAGCGAGCGCCGCACGCGAAAGATGTCGCGCACGTCGGCGCGCGTAAGTGTGCGCACGACCACGCCGCGATGCCGGTAATGCACCGCGAGCCCTTCGCGGCAGAGCTGGCGCAGCGCCTCGCGCAACGTATTGCGCGACACGTCGTAGCGATTCGTCAGATCGTTCTCGACGAGCGCGGTGCCCGGCGGCAGGTTGCCCTGGATGATCTCGTCCCGAATCTGCGCAACGATGCGATCGGTGACGGAGAGTTCGGTTTCGGTCGCGGCATCGGCCACGGACGGCGTCGAATCGGCTGGCGTCATGCGAAGTGAACGTCCTTGAGAAAGCGGGAGATACGGGAATCCTTGTCGAGCGCCACCAGGTTTTCCGGTGGCGTATCCGACACGATCGTACCGCTTTCCAGAAACACGACGCGATCCGAAATCCGCAGCGCGAACTTGATCTCGTGCGTGACGATCACCATCGTCATGCCTTCCTTCGCGAGCTGCTCGATAACCTTGAGGACTTCGGCGACGAGCTCGGGGTCGAGCGCCGAAGTCGGTTCGTCGAACAGCACGATCGACGGCCGCATCGCGAGCGCCCGTGCAATCGCGACGCGCTGCTGCTGTCCGCCCGAAAGCTGATGCGGATACTTGTGCGCGTGCGCGGCCATACCCACCTTGGCGAGCAACTTCATGCCGTGCGCGCGCAGCTCGCTCGCGCTACCGCGGCCGTGATAG
Source organism: Trinickia sp. (assembly GCA_035308085.1). Classification (GTDB taxonomy): domain Bacteria; phylum Pseudomonadota; class Gammaproteobacteria; order Burkholderiales; family Burkholderiaceae; genus Trinickia_A. The sequence goes on from DATGHJ010000195.1 coordinate 1,818, forward strand.
CGCGGCGCCAGGATTACGTTGTCGAGCACGGTGCGATGCGCGAACAGATTGAAGCTTTGGAACACCATGCCGATATCGACGATGCCGCGCATGTGATCGCGCTGTGATACACGTTTGCGGCCATTGCGCTCGCCCCACAGGAATGGAGCGCCATGCAGACGGATTTCGCCGTCGTCGAGCGTTTCGAGGCCGTTCAGGGTGCGAATCAGCGAGGTCTTGCCGGAGCCTGACGGCCCGATCAGCGAGACCACCTCGCCCGAGCGCACCGTGAGGTCGATTCCCTTGAGCACTTCGTGATCGCCGTAGCGCTTGCGGATGCCGGTCGCCTCGAGCGCGACACCGCCGCGGCTCGGGACGGCGAGCGGCGTGCCGGCGTCGTCGGCAAGCGCGACGGTTGCCGTCTCGAGCGCCGCGGGCTTGCGGCGCGTCACGTCGAGACGTTGCTCCAGCGCCTTTAGCAAATGGCCAAACACCGTGACGATCAGCACGTAGTAGAAGGAGACGGCCAGCATCGTCTCCAACACCTTGAAGTTCTGCGTATAGAGCCGCTCGCCGACAAGCAGGATCTCCGCCAGCGAGATCACCGACACGAGCGAGGTCAGCTTGACGATCGTGACGTACTCGTTGACGAGCGAGGGCAGCGCGACGCGAAATGCCTGCGGCGTCACGATCAGCCGCTGCAGGCCCGTATAGCGCAAGCCCAGCGCCTTGCCCGCCTCGACCTGCCCTCTCGCAACGGCCAGCAACCCGCCGCGATGAATCTCGGCGATGTAGGCCGCCTCGCTGATCGAAAGCGCGATCAAGCCGGCGCAGAACGGATTCGACAGCGCACCGCTCGCCGCCGGCACCACCTGCGGCAGATTGAACACGAAGATCAAGAGCACGAGCAGCGGCAGACTGCGGAAGAACCAGACGTACGCCATGCAGGCGAGACGCAGCGGCGCGTTCGTGGATTGCTTGCCGAGCGCCAGCAGGAAGCCCGCGACGATGCCGATCAGCCAGGCCGCGAGACTCAGCTCGACGACGAGCCACGATGCCGACCAGAACGCCCGGTCGACGAGCAGCGAGAACGCGTAGTGCCAATCGAAGATCATCGCGCTTCCTTGCGTCGCCAACCGGCGTTATTGCGCGGCCGCGCCGAGCGCCTGCGCGATGTCCGCGCTCGTCGGCTCCGCCACGTTGTATTGCTTGAGCAGCGCCGCGTATTCGCCGTTCTGGCGCATCTCGCCGAGCGCGCGCTTGAGCGAGGCGAACAGCACCGGATCGCTCTTCGGCACACCGAGGCCGACCACCACCGGGAAGAGCTGCGTCGTCGACGTGATCGCCAGCCGTCCGTTCATCTTGTCGACGGTCATCTTGGCGACGGCGGAGTCCTCGAACTGCGCGTCCACCGCATGCGCGAGCAGCGCCTGCGCAGCCTGCGGCGAGGTCTCGAACTCGCG
>DATGHJ010000196.1:0-5446 GCA_035308085.1 Trinickia sp.
ACAGATGGGTCGATCGTGTCGCCCGCTTCGATACACGGCTTGGTGGGCCTCAAGCCGACGGTCGGGCGTATCAGCCGCGACGGGGTCATCCCGATCTCGCACACGCAGGACACGCCCGGGCCGATCACGCGCACCGTGAGCGACGCCGCGCTGCTGCTGTCCGCGATGGTGGGCGCCGATGCCCAAGACTTTGCGACCTCGAAGGCCCCCGCGCCTGACGACTATCTGCGCGCGCTGAACAAGGACGCGCTGCGGGGCGCGCGCTTAGGCGTGGCACGCGAATACTTCACGGGGCACGACGAAGTCGACCAGCAGATCGAGCGCGCAATCGCGCAGATGAAATCGATGGGCGCCGAAGTGATCGATCCGATCGATCTGCCCAAGGCCAGCTACGGGGACGAAGAGCAAGCGGTGCTGCTGCACGAGTTCAAGCACGATTTGCCCTTGTGGCTCGAAACGTTCGCGCCGCATGCGCAGGTGCGGAACCTGGCCGACGTGATCGCGTTCAACGACGCACATCGCAGCCGCGAAATGCCGTACTTCGGCCAGGAGCTGTTCACGCAGGCGCAGGCGTTGGGCGAGCTCGACAGCGACGTCTACACTAAGGCGCTCGCCACGTGCGGCAAGAAGGCGCGCGACGAAGGTCTCGCGCGCGTGATCCGCGAGCAACGGCTCGACGCGATCGTCGCGCCGACCGGCGGCACCGCTTGGCTCACCGACTTCATCAACGGCGACAGCGCGGGTGACGGCTTCTCGACGCCCGCCGCCGTCGCGGGCTTTCCGCATTTGACGGTGCCCGCGGGGTTCGTGCGCGGCTTGCCGGTGGGCGTGTCGTTCGTGGGCCCGGCGTGGAGCGAGGCGCGTTTGCTCGCGCTCGGCTATGCGTTCGAACAGGCGACGCAGTGGCGCAGGGAGCCGCGCTATGTGGCTCAGACGAGCATGCCGCCGCTCGATGTGTGGCGTCCGCGGTTAGTTAGACGTGCTGCTTGCCACTGTTTGACTGATGTGCCGCCGTCGCATGCCGGCGCGGCGCATCGTCTCTACTGCGCTTCGTTGTCCAAATTTTTATACCAACGCGCAACCAATCCATGAGATGTCAATGAATCAGAGTGGGCTCGATATATTGTCGTTCTTGTCGGCGAATGAAAGCAATTGAACATTGGCATCACGATTTCACTCACGACATTATCGGAATAGTGATATTTCTCGTCTGTTTCAAGGTTGAAGCAAAGAGATACAGCAAATGCACGGTTAAAGGCCATCGACGAACTCATTCCCTTTGGGCCATGTGCGGTGAAGTGAATATTCTTTTCCAGGGAGAAATTGAGTTTGTGGACATAGAGCAAGTCGGCATGAGATGCTATTCTAAAGTCGTGACTAACCAGCTCATCGATTGCCGTTTTTATATGATGCGTCAAATAAATATCGTCGTGATCTATCCAGAAGAAATGGGTGCAATGTTCTTCTATAAGGCGACGAAGCGGTGCCGAATACCATGCGTGCTGCTTGAGTTTCGAAGGGTTAAAAATCCAGATTATCTTGCATGGCAAATTCAGATCCTCCAAAACCCATTCGTAGCTTTTTTCATCACCATTTTGATGAATGCATATCACGTCGGGTGTTACGGTTTGAAAGGCGAGTTGTAATACGGTATTGCGCAAAAAATCTGGCCGGCCATGCGTTGGTATCATTAAACCGATTTTTCTCTTGATGTCGGTTTTTGCGTCATTGATATTGGTCATTTTTAAATAGTTTAAAAATAGGCGCAGACAGGGACGAAGGTGAATGGACAGACTCTGGTGAAAATGGGTGGCGTAGCCGAAAATTTCTTTATGAATCTGGAAGCCTTTCCGCTTGCTCATCATTGGCTGCCAGTTCGTCAGGCCGACTAATTTAACCGATTATGCAGGCCTATTTACACCAGAGCCGATAGGATTATTCCGAAAAGCAGCGGGATAGAGCGCGAGAGACGGTTCAGGGTTTCTCCTCCTGTGCCGCTCTGCGATGATGATCGGCGCCGATGAACATATACATGGCCGGGACCACAAATAAAGTGAAAAGCGTGCCGATCGACAGCCCCGTAAAGATCACGAGCCCCATCGCATTGCGCCCCGCCGCGCCGGCGCCCGACGCGATCACGAGCGGCACCACGCCCAACACCATCGACGCGGTGGTCATCAAGATCGGCCTTAACCGCACGCCTGCCGCTTCCTCCAGCGCCTCGCGCTTCGAGCGTCCCGCGAGCTGCAGCTGATTGGCGAACTGCACAATCAGGATGCCGTGCTTGCTGACGAGCCCCATCAGCGTGACGAGCCCCACCTGCGTGTAGATGTTGAGCGTGGACAGGCCGATGTTGATGAAAATGAGCGCGCCGAAGAGCGCCATCGGCACCGACACCAGAATCACGACGGGATCGATGAAACTCTCGAACTGCGCGGCGAGCGCGAGGAACACGATGATCGTCGCGAACAGCAGCGTGACGACGAAGCCGCCTGATTCCTGCACGAACTGCCGCGACTGCCCCGAGTAGTCAACCGAATATCCGGCGGGCGCGGCTTGCATCGTCGTCTTGCGCAGGAAATCGAGCACTTCCCCTTGCGACACGCCCGGCACGATCACGCCCGAGATCGTCGCGGAGTTGAGCTGCTGAAAGTGGTTGATCGATTCCGGCACGACCTTGTGCTCGATGTGCGTGACGGTCGAGGCGGGAATGATGCTGCCGTCCGGCGTATGAATGTAGTAGTCGAGCACTTGCGTGGGATTGAGGCGATCGGTCTGCAAGACTTGCGGGATCACTTTGTACGAACGGCCCGCGATTGAAAAGTAATTGACGTAGTCGCCGCCGAGCGCGGCGCCGAGCGTCTGTCCGATGTCGCTTTGCTGGAGACCTAGCGAGGCGACTTTATCGCGGTCGACCACGAGCGTGGTTTCCGGTTTGTCGAGCTTGAGATCGCTGTCGACGAAGAAGAACATGCCGCTTTCTCGAGCCTTTTGCAGCACGGTCTGTGAAATCTCATTGAGATTCTCGAACGGCTCGGTCGTGCTGATCACGAACTGCACGGGCAGGCCTTGCGAGCCGGGCAGCGGCGGAAACTGGAATGCCGCGATGCGTGCGCCGGCAATCGTATTCCATTTCTGCTGCAGCTCCTGCTGCAGTTCGGTCGCGCCTTTCTTGCGCTTGTCCCACGTCTTGAAGAGCACGCCGCCGATGCCCTGGTTGATCGTGGGCGAGCCGGTCAACTGGAACATCTGCGAGTATTCGGGCAGGGCCTTCGAGATGTCGAACACCTGGTCCGAATACATCTGCATCTGCTGGATCGTCGCATTCGGCGGCCCCTGGATCTGCGACAGCACGATGCCCTGATCCTCCTGCGGCGCGAGCTCCGACTTCGACGTCGTGAACAGGTACACCGTGCCCGCGAGCAGCAGCGCGCCCATCACGACGACGACCGGCCACGTATCGAGCAGGCCGTGCAAGAGCCGGCTATAGCCGCGATGCACGCGGTCGAACTGGCGATCGATGAAGCGCACGAGATGCCCGCCTTCCTGCTCGGCGCTAAAAAAGCGCGAGCACATCATCGGCGATAACGTCAGCGCGATCACGCCCGACACGGTCACCGCCCCCGCGAGCGAAAACGCGAACTCGGTGAAGAGCGCGCCGGTCAGCCCGCCCTGAAAACCGATCGGCACATACACGGCAACGAGCACGACGGTCATGGCGAGAATCGGCCCGCCGAGTTCGCGCGCGGCGATGATCGCCGCTTCGAACGGCGACTTGCCCTCGTACTTCATGTGGCGATCGACATTCTCGACGACGATGATCGCGTCGTCGACGACGAGCCCGATCGCGAGCACGAGCGCGAGCAGCGTCAAGAGGTTGATCGAGTAGCCGAACATCAGCATCACGAAGAACGTGCCGACGAGCGACAGTGGCATCGCGATCACCGGAATGATCACCGCGCGCAGGCTGCCGAGGAACAGGTAGATCACGACGGTCACGATCAAGAGCGCTTCGACGAGTGTCTTCTCGACTTCGCTGATCGCGGTGTTCACGAAGTCGGTCGCGTCATAGACGATCTCGCCTGTCATGCCGATCGGAAACTGCGCCTGCAGCGCGGGGAACGCGGCCCGCACGCGCTTGGCGACATCGAGGATGTTCGCGTCCGGTGCGACCTTGATGCCGATGAACACTGAACGCTTGCCGCTGAACGCCACGTTGAAGTCATAGTTGTCGGCGCCGAGCACGACGTTCGCGACGTCTTCGAGGCGCACCATCGCGCCGTTCTTCTCCTTGACGACGAGCTGCTTGAATTCATCGACGGAGTGCAGGTCCGTGCCCGCGTTCAGGTCGACGCTCACCATCTGCCCCTTGGTCGTGCCAAGCGTCGCCAGATAGTTGTTGTTGCCGAGCGCGGTGTAGACGTCCTGCGCGGTTACCCCGTGCGCGGCCATACGCGTCGAATCGAGCCACGCGCGCAGCGCGAACTGCCGGCCGCCCAACACTTCCGCCGTCTGCACGCCTTCGACCGAATCGAGCTTCGGCTTCACGACGCGCAGCAGATAGTCGGTCACGTTGTTGCTCGGCAGCACGTCGCTATAGAAGCCCATGTACATCGCGTCGGTGGTCTGCCCGACCTCGACGGTCAGTACCGGCTGCTGCGCTTGCGGCGGCAGCTGGTTGCGCACGGACGCGATCTGCGTGTTGATTTCGGTCAGCGCGCGGTTCGAGTCGTAGTTCAGGCGCAGCGTCGCCGTGATGACCGAGGCGCCCGTGATGCTCGACGACGACAGATAGTCGATGCCCTGGGCTTGCGCGATCGCCGCTTCGAGCGGCTGCGTGATGAAGCCGGCGACGGTGTCGGCGCTCGCGCCGTAGTAGGCCGTCGTGATCGTCACGACGGCGTTTTCGGTCTGCGGATACTCGCGCACTTTCAGTGCGACGAGCGAGCGCAAGCCGAGCACGAGGATCAACAAGCTCACGACCGCGGCGAGCACGGGGCGGCGGATGAAGATGTCGGTGAAGTTCATCGCGAACGAAGTGAGCGTGGGGGTCGTTTCATTTAGCCCGTTATTGCTCTTGAGGTGACGGGTTCGGACTGTCCGCCGGCTGCACGCTGTTGTTGATGATGAGCGACGTGCCGTTCTTGAGTTTGAGCTGGCCGCTCGTCACGACCTGCGTGCCTTCGTCGACGCCCTTCATGATCGCGACCTGATCGCCGCGCGTCGGCCCCGGCGTCACGAACACCTGCTGCGCGACGGGCAGCACTTTGCCTTGCGCGTTCGGCCGGGTGCCGGGCTTGACGACAAACACCGTCGCCCCATACGGGTTGTAGGTGATGGCCGTTTGCGGCAGCGTCAGATAGCGTTCCTGCGCCCCCGCATCGATCTTCACGTTGGCGTACATGCCCGGCAGGAGCTTGCGTTCGTGGTTGTCGACGGTCGCTTC
>DATGHJ010000197.1:0-4585 GCA_035308085.1 Trinickia sp.
CAACGCACGCAAGTGGTTCCATAAGGACGAATCGGGCCTTGACGAACCGCAGAAGCGTCAATTGCCCGAAATTTTCGCGAACAGCCAGAAACTGCGCACGTTCATCGAACTGCGCAACGACTTGACCGCGATCTGGGAGCGCTCGAATGCCTCGCGTGAACAGTTGCTGGTGCAATTGCAAGATTGGTGTCATCGAGCAGAACAAAGCGGCATCAAGGCCCTGCAGGAGTTTGCGATGCGCCTGCGCCGCTACGCCTGATCTCGAAATCCTTTAAAATTTAGAGACGTCACAAAACCCCGCGCTGGCGGGGTTTTTCGTTTGTCGACCCGAGTTAGCGCTTCAGCGGTTACTCGGGTCCCACGCAAAGCTGGGCGTCCAAATCGCGCTTTATAGAGGTTGGGGCGCCAATGGGTGAGGCAGAGGAGATGAAGATGGAATCAGCCGTCAAAACCGTCGAGTTCGACCAGCCGCTCGTCGCCGGGGGCGCCATGGGCGCGACTTGCGGTGTCGGCCACGCGTGGGCGAAGGTGCCCGCCGCGCCGTCGGCGGAGGAGCGCGTTGCGTTGAAGGCACGGATTCGCTCGTTGCTGGCGCGCGAACAAGCGGTGCTCGTCGCGCATTACTACGTCGATCCGGAGCTTCAGGAACTCGCCGATGAAACCGGCGGCTGTGTTGCCGATTCGCTCGAGATGGCCCGCTTCGGGCGCGATCACAGTGCGCAAACGCTTGTCGTCGCAGGTGTGCGCTTCATGGGCGAGACGGCGAAGATCCTGAGTCCGAACAAACGCATCCTGATGCCGGATCTCGACGCGACATGCTCGCTCGACCTCGGTTGCCCGGCCGACGAGTTCTCCGCGTTCTGCGACGCGCATCCCGATCGCACGGTGGTGGTCTACGCGAATACGAGCGCCGCGGTGAAGGCGCGCGCCGACTGGATGGTGACGTCGTCGATCGGCCTCGAGATCGTCGCCGATCTGCACGCGCGGGGCGAAAAGATCCTGTGGGCGCCGGACCGGCACCTCGGCAGCTATATCCAGAAGAAGACCGGCGCGGACATGCTGCTGTGGCAGGGCTCGTGCCTCGTGCACGATGAGTTCAAGGGCATCGAGCTCGACCTGCTGCGCGCCGAATATCCGCATGCGAAGGTGCTCGTGCATCCGGAGTCGCCGGAAAGCGTGGTTGCGCAAGCGGATGTCGTCGGCTCGACGACGCAATTGATCGATGCCGCTCAGAAGCTCGACGCAACGCATTTCATCGTCGCGACCGATCTCGGCATCCTGCACAAGATGCGGCTCGCGGCGCCCGGCAAGACGTTTATCGAAGCGCCGACCGCCGGCAACAGCGCGACCTGCAAGAGCTGCGCGCATTGCCCGTGGATGGCGATGAACGGTCTCGCGAATCTGGCCGAAGTGCTCGAGCGCGGGCATAACGAGATCCGCGTCGACCCAGCGATCGGCGAGCGGGCGCGTCTGCCGATCGACCGCATGCTCGAATTCGCCGCGGCGCGCAAGAAACGTGTGCAGGCAAGCGGCGATCTCGCGCACGATACGGCGCTGTTTGCGAATGTGGGGGCCGCGTAATGGGGGGCTTTGCAGTGAAACCGATCGAGGCGGTGTCGCCGCTGTTCGAAGAAATCCACGCACAATACGGCGCGGCGTTCGACACGGCGCTTGCACGCAATGTCGCCGATGCGCTTGCCGAGGACGTTGGCAGCGGGGACCAAACCGGCCGGCTGGTGCCGGCGAATGAAGTGCGTGAAGCTCGCATCGTCGTTCGCGAGGATGCGGTGCTATGTGGTGTTCTGTGGTTCACCGAGGTGATGCGCCGGGTCGACCCCGCGATTACGGTGCGGTGGTGTTATCGCGAAGGCGACCGGATGTCGGCGGATTCGCCGGTCTGCGAGCTGCGTGGCCCGGCTCGCGCGCTCCTCACTGGAGAGCGCAACGCGCTCAATTTTTTGCAATTGTTGTCAGGTGTCGCGAGCGCGACGCGCCGTTATGTCGATGCGGTTGCTGGCACGCGTGCGCGCATCCTCGATACGCGCAAGACTCTGCCGGGGCTGCGGCTCGCGCAGAAGTACGCAGTGCGGGTGGGCGGTGGCGCGAATCAACGGCTCGCTCTGTACGACGGGATTCTGATCAAGGAAAACCATATCGCGGCCGCGGGCGGGGTAGGGCCTGCCATGGATGCAGCGCTGGCGCTCGATGCGAGTGTGCCGATTCAGATCGAAGTCGAGACGCTGGCTCAACTCGAGACGGCGCTGGCGCATCGCGCCGAGTCGATCCTCCTCGACAACTTCTCGTTTGACGCGATGCGCGATGCTGTGCGCGTGACGGCGGGGCGTGCGGTGCTCGAAGTGTCCGGCGGTGTGAATTTCGATACCGTGCACGCGATCGCGGAAACGGGCGTCGACCGCATTTCGATTGGCGCCCTGACGAAGGACGTTCGAGCCACTGACTTTTCGATGCGCGTCGTATGACACGGAGCAGCTCTGCTGCACGCCTTGCACGAGTGCGGTCGCTCGAGCAGCCGCCGTGCCCGACGCGTTCTGCGCTGCGGCAACCGCCGCTGCAATCGTCTCGCCAATAAAAAAGCCGTCGCAGCGCGCGACGGCTTTGGGGTTGCCCGGCTCAGCGTCGAGGGTGAACGCTTGCCGATCGCCTCGTCTTAGCGCATTTCAAACGTTCCGATTGCGCACGTGCTCTGGCGACAGCACGGTGGCCAGCGCCTTCGGCAACGCGATTGGCCAGTCGCGGCTGTAATGCAGTCCGCGGCTTTCCCGCCGCGACCTGGCGCTCTCGACGATCAGCGACGCCACGTCGACCAGGTTGCGCAATTCGAGCAGATCGCGGCTCACCTTGAAGTTCGCGTAATACTCGTGGATCTCGTCGCGCAGCATCGCGATGCGGTGCTTCGCGCGCGCGAGCCGCTTGTCGGTGCGTACGATCCCGACGTAGTTCCACATGAGCCGCCGCAACTCGTCCCAGTTGTGCGCGACGACGACCTCTTCGTCCGGGTCCGACACGCGGCTTTCGTCCCAGTCCGGCAGTGGCGCGAGAGCAGCCGCGCTGAAACCTTCTTTCTCGATCGCAGCAGCAGCCGAACGGCCGATCACGAGACACTCGAGCAGCGAGTTGCTGGCGAGCCGGTTCGCGCCGTGCAGTCCGGTGCACGACGTTTCACCGACCGCATACAACCCGGCCAGGTCCGTACGTCCTGCCAAATCGGTAACGACGCCGCCGCACGTGTAGTGCGCAGCGGGCACGACCGGGATCGGATCTTTCGTGATGTCGATACCGAGCTCGAGGCAGCGCGCGAGAATCGTCGGGAAGTGCTCGCGGAGGAACGCTTCGGGCTGGTGGCTGATGTCGAGATAGACGCAGTCGATGCCGCGTTTCTTGATTTCGAAATCGATCGCGCGCGCGACGATGTCGCGCGGCGCGAGTTCGGCGCGCTCGTCGTGGCTCGGCATGAAGCGCGTGCCATCGGGGAGCTTCAGAAGGCCGCCTTCGCCGCGTACGGCTTCGGAAATCAGGAACGACTTCGCGTACGGGTGGAACAGGCACGTAGGATGGAACTGGATGAATTCCATGTTCGACACGCGGCAGCCTGCGCGCCATGCCATCGCGATGCCGTCGCCGGTCGCGGTGTCGGGGTTGGTCGTGTACAGATAGACCTTGCCGGCGCCGCCGGTCGCCAGCACCGTGTGAGGCGCTTCGATCGTGACCGTGCGGCCGTTCGCCAGATCGAGTGCATAGAGCCCGTGGCAGCGGCGGCCCGGCAGGCCGAGCCGGTCGGAGGTGATGAGATCGATGGCGTAGTGATCTTCGAGCAGCGTGATGTTCGGATGCCGGCGCACGCGTTCGCTCAACGTCGCGACCACGGCGTGACCGGTCGCGTCGGCCGCATGGATGATGCGCCGATGGCTGTGGCCGCCTTCGCGCGTCAAATGGAAGCCGAGTTCGGCCGCGTCGTCCTTCGTGAAAGGGACGCCTTGCTCGATCAGCCATTCGATCGCCGAGCGCCCGTGCTCGACGATAAAGCGCGTCGCCGTCTCGTCGCACAGGCCGCCGCCTGCAATCAAGGTGTCCTCAACGTGGTTTTCGATGCTGTCGGCCGAATCGAGCACGGCGGCAATGCCGCCTTGTGCCCAGTCGCTCGCGCCTTCGGTCATCGATCGCTTGGCAATGACAACGACTCGGCGCGTTTCCGCCAAATTCAGCGCGACCGATAGTCCCGCCAACCCGCTGCCCACGATCACGACGTCGAAATTCATGATGCCTCCCGCTGGGCCGCCCCAAGGGGCGGAGCGGGGAATTCGCGGAGCAATGCTCCGCGCTCGCGCAGCCGGCTGGCTTTGCAAAGCCAGCCGTGGACGGCATCGGCCCGCTTGGCGGGCGCTTTGCATGGGACCGGAGTAAGCGCTAAAGCGCCAACTCCGGTCGACGCTTTGCATGGGACCGGAGTAAGCGCTAAAGCGCCAACTCCGGTCGACGCTTTGCATGGGACCGGAGTAAGCGCTAAAGCGCCAACTCCGGTCGACAGCGAATGATAGTGAGCGTGGGGGTAGTTCATACGTTGTCC
>DATGHJ010000198.1:0-3013 GCA_035308085.1 Trinickia sp.
GGCTCGCTAGGGGCCGACACACAGACATGCCTTTTAGAACGCCGGTCCCAGGCAAAGCCATGTAGGTTGCATTGCAACCTACATGGCTCGCTAGGGGCCGACACACAGACATGCCTTTTAGAACTCCGACCTTCTCCCCGCAGCACTCACCTCTCACGCCCCCTGGAGCAAATCGTGAATACCTCGACCGGTTCGGCTCATGCACGGATTCAGAGCGGCCTCGTGCATGCGTTCGTCAAGCACGTGCTGGCCGCCGGCGTCTGCGCGACGGTGTTGTGCGGCTGCATGGATTTGAGCATCCCCGACTACAAGCGGCCTGACATGCCCGCGAAGGATTCGTGGGCGCATACGCAGCGCCCGGTGTCGGCGGCGGATACGGTCAACCCGGAATGGTGGAAGGAGTTCAACGATCCGTATCTCGACGCGCTGGTGAAAAAAGCGATCGACGGCAACGTCGATATCAAGATTCTTGCGGCCCGCATTCAGGTAGCCGGTGCGCAAATCGGCGAAGCGCGCGCGGGCGCGTTGCCTTCGGCCGATCTCGGCGCGGGCGTCGACTTCGAAAAAACCACGGGCGCGCCGCTCACGAAGACGATCGACCTAGGCTCGCAGGTCAACTGGGACATCGACATCTGGGGCAAGGTCGAAAAAGGCGTGCAGGCGCAAAAGGCCGAATATCACGCGTCGGAAGCCGACTGGCGCGCGGGCTATCTGACGCTCGTCGCCGACGTGTCGAGCACCTATTTCCAGATTCTCCAATTCGACGACCAGATCGCGCAGGAAAAGAAGACGCTCGATAAGAACCAGCAGATTCTCGCGATCGATCAATCGATGTATGCGAACGGCGTCGTGCCGCAGACCGAAGTGCTGCGGCAGAAGGCGGAGGTCAACGGCATCGCGAACGAGTTGATCGACCTGCATCGCTCGCGCGAGCTTGCCGAGAATGCGCTTGCGACGCTCGTCGGCGTGCCGGCCGGCGAATTCAAGGTGCCCACCGGACACCTGCAGGATCGCGTCAAGGTGCCGGACGTGCCGATGGGCTTGCCCGCGCAATTGCTGTCACGGCGGCCCGATGTCGTCGCCGCGCAGTACCGCATTCTCGAATCGTACGACCAGATCGGCGCCGCGAAGCTCGCGCAGTTGCCGAGCATCAGCCTGACCGGCCGTGGGGGCACTGCGGCGTTCAAGCTCTCCGATCTGTTCAAGGCATTCACGTTCAGCTTCCTGCCCAGCATCGATCTGCCGATGCTCGACCCGGACGTGAAGGCGCACATCAAAACGACCGAAGCGCAGAGCCAGGTTGCCGAGCAGCAATACCGGCAAACGGTGTTCACCGCGTTCGAAGACGTCGAGAACGCGCTTGTGAATCTCGACGCGCACAAGAAGCAGCGCATCGAGCTGACGCAGCAGAACGAGCATCTGCGGGTGGTTGCGGCGCAGATCGAGGCGCAGTTGAAGGAGGGCGTCGTGTCCCAGCTCGAAGTGCTCGAATCGGAGCGCACGCTCGCATCGGCCGAACTCGCGCTGCTGCAGAACCATCAGCAGATCCTCACCGACACGGTGACGCTCTACAAGGCGATCGGTGGCGGCTGGCCCGACGTGGTCGTGCAGAACGCCAGCAACGACAGCGCCAATTGACTACCGTGACGCGTCGCCTACACTTTTCTAACATTCCCCGCACTGCCGCTCCGGCATTGGGTCTCAACGTGGTTTATCCGTCGTTGCGCCGGCCGTCCGATCGAGACGGCGGGCTGGCGGATAAACGCTGATCGTTGTGTCGAGCCATGTCTCCTGACGACGTTCCGATTGCCGAAATGCAGACGCCGCTAGCGAGGCGCGTCGATATCGTGCTCAGGCCGATATCGCATCCTGAGTTCGGCGAAGCGTTAGGCGCAATTCGCGTCGATAGCGACTTGTTCGCGGTGGGGCGCGCCGAGACACCGTTCGCGTCGGCGCGCGCCGAGGTCGTCGCGGAATTGTCGAGGCGGCATGCGCGAATTTTCTTTGAGCACGGTGTCGCTTATATCGCGGATCTCGGCAGCAAGAACGGTACGACGGTGAACGGTGTCGAGGTGCGGCAAAGACCGCATCCGCTGCATAACGGCGACGAGATCCGCTTCGCGGGCGTCCTCGCCTATCGCGTCGAGCTGCTGCCGCGCGAGGCGCCGCCGTTGCCGCAATCGGTCGTCGTCACCTTGACGCCCGAGCGCGACGACCTCGACCTGGAGCCGATCGTCATCACCGGCTTTCCGTTTCTGATCAGCAAGGCCGACGACACGTTCGCGCGCTACAAGGACGCGTATCCGCATCAAGTGAACTATGTGTCGCGGCGCCACGCACACATCTTTCTGCGCGACGGCGAAGTGTTCGTCGAGGATCTCGGCAGCACGAACGGCACATTCGTCGGCGGAAAGCGCCTCGACGAAAGCGCGCTAGCGCTTCGCGACGGCGAGACGCTTGCATTTGGCGGCAACCATTTCGTCTATCGCGTAGAGGTTCATCGCGGACCGGTTGCCGATCCGACCGTGACGAAGATGACGGCGGGGGGCGAGAGTACCGAACGTTCGGCCGAGGCCAAAGCCGAACCGTCCGCGCAGCCCGCGATCGATCCGGAGCGCACGACGTTCGTCGGGACCGCGCACTCGTTTCTCGACATCTTCTGTGTCGACCCGGCTTTGAAGCAGGAAGACGAAGTGAATCCGGACGCGTCGCACGCGCAGGAGCTCAAGCATGAAGCGAAGCCGCGACAGCGCCGCGCGGGTCATCGCTTCACCCGTTTCGTCGCCGAGCTCAGTCAGGCGCTTGGCGGCAGCGGCGAGCCTGATTTGCGGCGTTGGGTCCGATGGGGCGGCGCGGTGCTCGCGGCGCTCTGCGTGCTCGTCATGGCGCTGTACGTGCGCAACGCGCCGCAGCGGGAGATCCACGCGCTGCTCGACGCGGGGCGCTACGCGTCGGCGACGGAAACGGCGGACCGCTATCTCGCGCAGCATCCCCGCGATGCGGCGTTTCAGGC
>DATGHJ010000199.1:0-7016 GCA_035308085.1 Trinickia sp.
TCACGTTCTTCGGCGTGTCGCTGCCGATCTGGGTCACGCTCATCTGCTTCATCATGTTCGGCGTGCTGCTCAACAAGACCGTGTATGGCCGCAATACGCTCGCGATCGGCGGAAATCCGGAGGCGTCGCGGCTCGCCGGTATCAACGTCGAGCGCACGCGCGTCTACATCTTCCTGATCCAAGGCGCCGTGACGGCGCTGGCGGGCGTAATCCTCGCCTCGCGTATCACGTCGGGCCAGCCGAACGCGGCGGAAGGCTTCGAGCTGAACGTGATTTCCGCGTGCGTGCTCGGCGGCGTGTCGCTGCTCGGCGGGCGCGCGACGATTTCGGGTGTCGTGATCGGCGTGCTGATCATGGGTACGGTCGAGAACGTGATGAACCTCCTGAACATCGACGCGTTCTATCAATACCTCGTGCGCGGCGCGATCCTGCTTGCAGCGGTGCTGCTCGACCAGTTGAAGAACCGCGGTGCGCGCGATTGATGCGCCCGCTCACCGATAGGGAACCAGAACGATGACGTCTCCTGCCAACGCGACCGACGCCCTGGCCGGCGGGGCCTACGCGCGCTATCCGAGCCTCGCCGATCGCACGGTGCTGATCACCGGCGGCGCGACGGGCATCGGCGCGTCGTTCGTCGAGCACTTCGCGGCGCAGGGTGCGCGTGTGGCCTTCTTCGATATCGACGTGGCGGCGGGCGAGGCGCTCGCGGACCAGCTCGGCGATTCGCGCTACGCACCGCTTTTTCTGACTTGCGACCTCGCCGATATCGATGCGCTGCGCAAAGCGATCGCCGACGTGAGGAGCGCGCTCGGCCCGATCTCCGTGCTGGTCAACAACGCAGCGAACGACAAGCGCCACTCGATCGCCGACGTCACGCCCGAATCGTTCGATGCGGGCATCGCGGTCAATCTGCGCCATCAGTTCTTCGCGGCCCAGGCGGTCGTGGAAGACATGAAGCGACTGGGTGGCGGCTCGATCGTCAACCTGGGTTCGATCAGCTGGATGCTCAAGAACGGCAACATGCCCGTCTACGTCACGTCGAAATCGGCGATAGCGGGGCTCACGCGCGGTCTCGCGCGCGACCTCGGTCCGTTCGGGATCCGCGTGAACACGCTGGTGCCGGGGTGGGTGATGACCGAGAAGCAAAAGCGCTTGTGGCTCGACGAAGCGGGCCTGCGCGCGCTGAAGGCGGGGCAGTGCCTCCAGGGCGAGCTGCTGCCGGAAGACCTCGCGCGGATGGCGCTCTTTCTCGCCGCCGACGACAGCCGAATGATCACCGCCCAGGATTTCATCGTCGACGGAGGATGGGCTTGAACATGACGCCAACCAACGAAGCGGCGCTCGCTATCGATGCGCAATGCGTGCTCGGCGAAGGCGCGACGTGGTGCGCCCGCAATGGGGTGCTCTATTGGGTAGACATTGAAGGCGCCTGCCTGTGGCGCTATTCGCCGGTGTTCGGCGAAAGCCGGTCGTGGCCAATGCCGGAGCGGCTGGCAACGTTCGCGCTGACCGCCGATCCGAAGCGCCTGCTGCTCGGCCTCGCTACGCATCTCGCGTTCTTCGATTTGACGACCGGCACGACGCAGCACATCGTCGACGTCGAGCCGGGCCTGAACACGCGCGTCAACGACGGCCGCTGCGACCGCCAAGGGCGCTTCGTCTTCGGCACCAAAGACGAAGGCGAGCCCACCCGGCCGATCGGCGGCTTCTACCGGTTGAACCTCGATCTTTCGCTCGAACGCCTGCCGCTGCCGGCGCCCGCGATTTCGAACAGCATTGCGTTCAGCCCCGACGGCGCGACGATGTACTACTGCGATTCGCCGACCCGCGAAATTCGCGCCTGCGACTACTTCGCGGACGGCCGCATCGCCGGCGACCGCGTCTTCACGCGGCTGACGGACGCGGACGGCGAGCCCGACGGCTCGACCGTCGATGCCGACGGTGGCCTCTGGAACGCGCAGTGGGGCGGCGCGCGCGTCGTGCGCTACGGCGCGAACGGCGTCGAAACCGAGCGCGTGGGTGTGTCGTCGTTACAACCAAGCTGCGTCGCGCTAGGCGGCGCGGGGCTCGATACGTTGTACATTACGACAGCGCGGATCGGTCTGACAGATCACGCGCTGTCGCGAGATCCGTACGCGGGCGGCGTCTATGCCGCAAGCGTTTCGCGGCAAGGCTTGCCGGAGCCTGTGTTCCTCGGCGAGCCTGTCTGAGCAAGACAAGCGAGATTCGTCGAACGCAAGCCGGACGCCGGATCTCGCATTTTCCAGCCGTTTGCAACATGCAACTCGACAACTCCAGAGGCGGCGCCCATAGCCGCCCGACATCGCCTCAAGTCATCCGGTCTGCACGACGACGATCTACGCCTCTCTCAAGAAAACGCCGGGTCGCCCCAAGTTTTCTTGACCCCCTCGGGGGGCACCTGACGCGAAGCGACAGGTATGGGGGCTCTTTATGGAGCGAACCATGACCGCTGCGAATGTTGATGTCACACCCGTTTCTCCTTCCGACTCGCGCCGCGCCAAACTGGCGGGGCTGACCCAACCGGTGCGTCCCGGGCCGAGCACGTCGGCCGTTGCGCGCGGCGCGGCAGCGTCGGGCAACGCCGAGCTCGTCACGCTTGCCAACGCGGAATTGCGGCTTGATCTCGCGCCGGGGCTCGGCGGCGGGATCGCGCGTTTCGACTGGCGCGGCGACGACGGCGCGCTGATCCCGATCTTCCGCCGCTGCGAGACGGTGCGCGCGAACACCGATCCGAACGAGCTCGCCTGCTATCCGCTCCTGCCGTATTCGAACCGGATCGGCGGGGGGCGTTTCCGGTTTGCGGGGCGCGACGTGCAGGTGCCCGCCAATCGCGCGACGGAAGCGTGCCCGATCCACGGCGACGGCTGGCTCGCGCAGTGGCAACTCGAACAAACGGACGACGCGAGCGCACGGCTCACGCTCGACCGCAGGCGCGGCAAGCCGTACGCGTATCGAGCGGCGCAAACATACTCGCTCGACGGCGCGACACTCACCGTTACGCTCGAAATCGAAAATAGGGGGCGCGAGCGGCTACCGTTCGGCCTAGGTCTCCATCCGTTTCTGGTTCGCGACGATGACACCGAGCTGTCCGCGGGCGCGGCGGGCCTCTGGCTGTCGGGCGACGACTGGCTGCCGGTGCGCCACGTGCCGGCCCCGCCCGCGTGGCAGTTCGGCGTCGCGTATCCGCTGCCTGCGGCGATGGTGAACCACGCGTTCACGGGCTGGAGCGGCTATACGTCGGTGGTGTGGCCGAAACGCCGGTTGTCGCTGACGATTGCGGCGAACACCGAGTACTACGTGCTCTACACACCTCCGGGCGAGGACTTCTTCTGCTTCGAGCCGGTCGACCATCCGATCAACGCGATGAACTTGCCCGGCGGCGCCGCGGCGAACGGCATGGCCGAGCTGGCGCCGGGCGAGCAACTCGTGAGGCAATTCAGCTTCACGGTCGAGCGCATGGGCGTGCGCGCGAGCGCCGACGGGCGCGGCATGAGGCGCTGATCCCAAGCGCGGCGGCCGCTTCGGCGGTCGCTCGCTTGCGGGCCAGATAAAATACCGCCTCTTCCGTTACCGGCACCGCCATGTCTTCCACACCTACTTTCATCGAAACGCTTACGAGCGCCTGGCAGCGCACCCACTCGTTGCTGTGCGTCGGCCTCGATCCCGAGCCGGCCAAGTTTCCCGGCGCATTGGCGAACCGTCCGGATGCGATTTTCGATTTCTGCCGCGCGATCGTCGACGCAACGGCGCCGTACGCGAGCGCGTTCAAGCCGCAGATCGCCTACTTCGCCGCGCACCGTGCCGAGGATCAACTCGAAGCGCTGATCGCGCACATTCACGAGCGGCACCCTGGGCTGCCGGTGATCCTCGACGCGAAGCGCGGCGATATCGGCAGCACCGCCGAGCAGTACGCGCGTGAAGCGTTCGTGCGCTACGGCGCCGACGCGGTGACGGTCAACCCGTACATGGGTTTCGATTCGGTCGAGCCATATCTCGCGCATCCGGGCAAAGGCGTGATCGTGCTGTGCCGGACGTCGAATCCCGGCGGCTCGGACCTGCAGTTCCTGGAGACGGGCGGCCGGCCGCTCTATCAGGTCGTGGCGCAGCTCGCGGCCGATAAATGGAATGCGAGCGGGCAGCTCGGGCTTGTCGTCGGCGCGACGTTTCCGAAGGAAATCGAAATCGTGCGGCAGATCGTCGGCGACATGCCGCTGCTGATTCCGGGCATCGGCGCCCAGGGCGGCGATGTCGAGGCGACCGTGCGCGCCGGCCGCACGGCGGCTGGCACGGGAATGATGATCAATTCGTCGCGCGCGATTCTCTATGCGGGCAAGGGCGACGATTTCGCGGCGGCCGCCGCGCGCGCAGCGCAGGAGACGCGCGACAGGATCAATGCTTATCGCTAGGACGCTTAGTCTGTCGTTTGAGGCGCAACACCCGAGCTAAGGTGTTGCACCACGGATTGATGCTGCGCTTCGGTTTGACGCTATTTGCCTTATTCCGTGCGAATATTTCTTGGCTCGGCAAGATTTGGATATCTTGGATTCATGGGGCCCTGGGGCAACCTTGCGCCGCCCGCCAGCTCACCGCTCTTTTTCGTCCAGCAGTGTCAGCAAGCCGCGCAACGAATGCGCCGCCGCTTGCGCGCGAATCTGCTCGCGGTCGCCCTTGAACACGAGCGTCTCGACTTCCGTATGGAGCCGGTTGCTCCACGCAAACACGACCATGCCCACGGGCTTTTCCTTCGTTCCGCCGCCCGGCCCGGCGATGCCCGTGATCGCCAGGGACACCTGCGCGCGGCTGTTGCGCAGCGCGCCCTCGGCCATCGCGCGCGCGACTGGCTCGCTCACGGCGCCGTGCTTGTCGAGCATGTCGGCGGGCACGCCGATCATCTCGTGCTTCGCCTGGTTCGAATACGTGACGAAGCCGCGCTCGAACCAGCCGCTGCTGCCGGAAATGTCGGTGATCGCCGTTGCCACCATGCCGCCCGTGCACGATTCGGCGGTCGCGAGCGTCAGGCGTTCGTCGCGCAGCTTGTTGCCCACGCGAATGGCGAGTTGATGGACGACGGAATCAGTTGGCATTGCAAATCCGTAAAACTTTGAGCGCTCAGATGGTCATGCGCCACAGTGCGATGACGAGCAACGTGAAGAACGCCGCCACCAGATCATCGAACATGATGCCAAAGCCACCTTTCAATCGGCGGTCGAAGTAGCGGATGGGCGGTGGCTTCACCATGTCGAAGAAGCGGAAGACGACGAACGTCCAGAACTGGCCCGTGAAGGTCTCGGGCGTGACGAAAAGGAGCACGAGCCAGAACGCGACGATTTCGTCCCAGACGACAGGCGACGGGTCGTCCGTGCCGAGCTTTCGCGCGGTGAAGCCGGTGATCCAGCAGCCCGCGATAAAGCCGACGACGATCAGCACGGCCCAGCCGATGACGGTCAGATGACGGCTCAGCACCGCGAACGACGCCCACGCGAACAGCGTGCCGACCGTGCCCGGCATGATCGGCGACAGGCCGCTGCCGAAACCGAGCGAGATGATGTGAAGCGGATGCGTAAGCATGAAGCGCGAGGTCGCGCGCCGCGGTTTGGACGTGCGCGGGACCTCGCCGGCGCCGCCGCCGAGCGTGGGGTCAGTCTGCATTGAAATGATCGAAGCCTTGCAACGTCAGGGAAAGCGGGGCGCCTGTCGAATCGTGCCAGGCAATCGCAGGCCGGTCCGCCGGAGCTTTCAAAGTGCTTATTGTACCGATGCGCGTGACCGGCACGTTCACCTGGGCGCTGACCGCTTCGATTGCCTCACGATTTGCGGCTGGAGCGGTGAAGCAAAGCTCGTAGTCGTCGCCGCCGGTCAGCGTGCAGCGGCGCTGCACGTCCGCGGAAAGCCGGGAGAGCGCGGCGGAGCGGGGCACCGCGTCGGCGTCGACCGACGCGTTCACGCGCGAGCGTTCGAGAATGTGCAGCAGATCGCCTGCGAGGCCGTCGGAGAGATCGAGCGCGGCGCGCGCGAGCCCGCGCAGGGCGATGCCGAGCGCGATGCGCGGCTCGGGGCGTTCGAGTGCTCGACAAAAGGTCGCCGTATCGCTCGCTGTGTCGTCCCCGGTCACGGACCATTCGCCGCGCGCCACGCCCAATCCGGCACGCGCATCGCCGAGCGTGCCCGAGACCCAGATGTCGTCGCCGTCGCGCGCCGCGTCGCGTCGCAGCGCGACATCCGGCGGCACGTCGCCGAACACGGTCACGCAGAGATTGAGCGGCCCGCGCGTGGTGTCGCCGCCGATCAGCTCGCAATCGAATCGCTCGGCCAGCTCGAAGAGCCCGTCGCTGAACGCGGCGAGCCATTCTTCGCGCGCTTCCGGCAGCGCGAATGCGAGCGTGAAGGCGCGCGGCTTCGCGCCCATCGCGGCGAGATCCGACAAGTTCACGGCGAGCGTCTTGTGGCCGAGCGCATGCGGATCGACGCCGGGGAAGAAGTGCCGGCCTTCGACGAGCATGTCCGTCGATATCGCCAGTGACTGGCCGGCGTGCGTCGCGATCAGCGCGCAGTCGTCGCCGATGCCGAGGACGGCGCCACTGGCGTCGCTGGCCGAACGATTTAGTGCGCGGCGCTCAAAAAATCGTTCGATCAGCGAGAACTCGGAAAGAGAAGTCTGGCTCACGAGAGGGGAGCGAAGGTTATCGCAAAAAAGCGTTGAAAAACAAAGCGTAGACCGGGAATGGCGCGCTGCAGCAATGGTTTGAGGCGATTGCTCGACGCTAACCTTGGCCATGTTTCAGTCGCAGCAGTTGTACCCGAATTGAAGGAATTAGGCCGTTGAACGGCGCTACAATGCGACCGAATAGCTATTCTAATCCGACCTCAAGACCGACCGCCTCATGTCCACCAATCCCGCCAAATCCAAACTCCGCGAAGCTGCTCTCGATTATCACGAGTTCCCCACCCCGGGGAAGATCGCGATCGCGCCGACCAAGCAGATGATCAATCAGCGC
>DATGHJ010000200.1:0-2362 GCA_035308085.1 Trinickia sp.
CTGCTCGAACGCGTGCTCGGCAATCTCGTGGCGAACGCGGTGCGCTACACCGACGAGGGGTCGATCTGGGTCGGACTGCGGCGCGCGGGACGCGCTGACGGCGGCTATATCGAAGTGCGCGATTCGGGCATCGGCATTCCACCCGGCGAGCACGAGCGCATCTTCGAAGAGTTCTACCGCGGCGCGAGTGCCGAGCGCGACGCGCGCCCCGGCCACGGGCTCGGGCTGCCGACGGTGCGCCGCCTGATCGGCTTGCTCGGCGGCGAGCTGCAGATGCGCTCGGCGCCCGGACGCGGCTCGACGTTTCGTTTTCCGGTGCGCGCGGGGGACCCGGGGCGCGTCGTCACGGGGCTCGCAGAGCTGACGCCTATGGGCGTGCCGCTTGCGATGGCGGCGGGGCGGCGCGTGTTGTGCGTCGACGACGCAGCGGCGATTCGCGACGGCGTAGCGAGCTTGCTCGGCCACTGGGGGTGCGTCGTGAAGAGCGTCGCCAACGAGGACGACGCCTGCGACGCGATCGCCGAGGGCTTCGCCCCCGACGCGGTGCTGTGCGACTACCAGCTCGGCACCGGCCGCGCGGGCAACGCGGCGTTCGAACGCGTGCGCGGCGCGCTCGCGCGCCACGGCGCGCAACGCGCGGTGCTGCTGCTGATAACGGGCGACATGGCGTCGCCGGAGCTGAAGGCGCTGGCCGCAGAGGGCGTGCCGATCCTGCACAAGCCCGTGAATCCCGCGCGTCTGCTGCG
This sequence comes from Trinickia sp., assembly GCA_035308085.1. Taxonomy (GTDB): domain Bacteria; phylum Pseudomonadota; class Gammaproteobacteria; order Burkholderiales; family Burkholderiaceae; genus Trinickia_A. The sequence goes on from DATGHJ010000200.1 coordinate 747, forward strand.
CACGCTGCAGACGGCGTGGCGCGACGCGGCGGACCCCAAGGACGCTGTGGTTTCCAAGCCCGCTGCTGTGCCGTTGCCGCCGCCGACCCAGCCGCCTGAAACGCTCAGGCCGCCGTCGTCGCCGCCGCCGCTTACAGCGTCTTCCCGGCCTCGAGCCAGCCGTTGATGACGGCGATCGCGGTGGCGCGATTGCGCACCGCCAGCGCCCGGAAGATCACCGACAGATGCACCTTCACCGTGCCTTCGGCCATGCCGAGTTCGCGCGCGATCATCTTGTTGGTCCAACCACGATGGACGAGGCGCATGATGTCCTGCTGACGTGGCGAGAGGTTTTCCATCAGATGCCGCTGGTGCGGCTGCAGCGCCTGAACGCCGGACGGCGCGGCCGCGGCGCTGCTCGCGCTTGGGTTTTCCGGCGACGCCTGCGCCGCTGACGCGGAAGACGGCGCCCCCTGGGAGCCGAGCAGGCTCAGCGCCTCGATCGGCACATATGCGCCGCCCGACAGCACGAGTTCGATCGCCTTGAGCATCACGCTCGCGGGCTGCCGCTTCGGCACGAAGCCGAGCGCCCCGGCGGCGAGCACGGCGCGCATTTCGTCGGGCGACTCCTCGGCGGACAGCACCACCACCGGCAGCGCCGGGTTCCCCTTGAGGAGCGCCTCGAGCGAGGCCGCGCCCGCCATGCCGGGCATGTGCAGGTCGACGATCGCGAGGTCGTGGTTGGCGTCGGGGCGGGCGGCGGCGGCGAGCGTTTCCCAACTGTCGGCTTCGTCGAATTGGGCGTCCGCATCGAGGCCGCGCAAGAGGCCCTTGACGCCTTGGCGGATCAGTTCATGGTCGTCGGCAACAAGAAACTTCATGTTGTCTCCGTGAGGGACGGTGCTTCTTGTTATATGGCCTGCGCTCGGCGAATGCCAATGCGTTCGCGCTGCGTTGCAGCGCGGCGCTTTGGCTGTCGCCGCGTCGCGGCGTACCAGATAGACGAACCGAGTGGAGCGTTTTTTTAACGGCGCGCCGCGGCTTGGAAGGGCCTGTTGCTGGCGCGAACACGCCCTAAGCCGTAAGCGACACGTGCGCGCGCTTCAAATCGTCGACGAAGGCAGCCACGATCGGACTGTGGTGGCTTTCGTGCTGCGTGACCATGTGAAACGTCACCTCGTAGCACAGCGTCTCTGGATTGAGCGCCGCTAGCAGCCCCTGCGCGACGTAGGGCGCCGCGAAGTGCTCCGGCAAATAACCGAGGTGATGGCCGGAAAGGATCAAGAGCGACACGGCCTCCATGTTGTCGGCTTGGGCGGTGACGCGGTTCGGCGTCGTCGAGAGCTGCGCTTCGGGAAGCGGATAGCTGCGCCACGCCCATTCCATGTCCGCGACTTGCTCGGGCATGAGCCGCCCTGCGCGCGAAAAGAGCGGATGCCCGCGTCCGCAATACGCGATCTGCCGCTCCACGAACAGCGGCGTGTATTCGAGCGTCGGCACGCGGTGCCAGAAATAGCCGACCGCGACCTGTATCTCGCCGTTCAGCAACTGCGCTTCGAGCTCGCCCGGCGACTTCACCGAAATCGAAAAACGCACGGCTTCGTCGCGTTTCCTGAAGCGCGCGATCGCATCGCTGA
>DATGHJ010000201.1:0-10012 GCA_035308085.1 Trinickia sp.
CGTCAAGCGACTGATTTTCTGGCATAATCGCCGTCTTTCGACCTTAGGCAAGTGGCTCGCGCCTGGGAACGTCCAAAGCAATGCGGACGACCGCAGCGGGTTGGCTACCGCCAGACTAAAGGAAAGACCATGAAAGAAGGCATTCACCCGAATTACCGCGAAGTCCTGTTCGTCGATATGTCGAACGACTTCAAGTTCGTGACGCGCTCGACCATCCAGACGCGTGAAACCGCTGAGTTCAACGGCAAGACTTACCCGCTCGCGAAGATCGAAGTGTCGTCGGAATCGCATCCGTTCTACACGGGTCAGCAAAAGATCATGGACACGGCCGGCCGTGTCGAGAAGTTCAACAAGAAGTTCGGTATGCGCGCTACCGCCAAGGCAGCGAAGTAATACCTCAGGTTCGAGCGTCGGCGGCAAGCCGGCACGAAACGAGAAAGGGCAGCTTCGGCTGCCCTTTTTTGTCGCACGCGCTTTGCCGCCGGCGGGCAACGCAACCGGCGAACCGCCGTGCCTCCGCGCGGCCCCGTGAAGCTGTTTCAAAAAATTTCAGCCCATTGCCAATCGCGGCATATCGTTGCCGGCTGTAAGGTGCGCTGTCCCGCGGCGTCCGCCCCGTCTACAATGCCGGATGCTCAAAAAAGCCCGCTCGCGTCGCGCCTAAGCGGGATGAACCGCTCACCGATATCCGCTCAATCTGCATGAGACCCGTTGTCCGCCTCACCGCCTCCGCCACCCGCGCGCTGCCGCGCTGGCTCCTGCTCACGCTGACCATCGTCTATGCGGCGTTCGGTCTCTTCGGCCGTGACCCATGGAAGAACGAGGACGCGGCGGGCTTCGGCGTGATGTGGACGATGGCCAACGGCGGCACCCACGACTGGCTGCTGCCGAATCTCGTCGGCAAATACATCACCGACAACGGCCCGCTCGGCTACTGGCTCGGCGCGGCGTCGATCCGCGCGCTCAGCCCGTGGGTCGACGCGAGCAACGCGTCGCGTCTCTTTACCGGCCTGCTCTTTTGCGCGGCCTGTGCGTTCGTCTGGTACACGGCCTATCTGCTGGGCCGCCGCGCCGAGGTGCAGCCGTTCAAGTACGCCTTCGGCGGCGAGCCCGAGCCGCGCGACTATGGCCGCACGCTCGCCGACGGCGCGCTCTTGATCCTGCTCGCGTGCTTCGGCTTGGCCGAGCGCGGCCATGAAACGACGCCGCAGCTCGCGCAGTTCGTCTGCATCGGCATGCTCGTCTACGGGCTCGTGCGCGGCATCGACAAGCCCGTGCAAGGCGCGCTGTGGTGGGGGCTCGCGCTCGGGTTGATCGCAATGGCGAGCAATCCGCTCGTCGTCGCCGCGTTGCTCGTCGGCACGATCGCGATGGTCATCATCGTTCCCGAAGTGCGGTCGGTCTGGCGGCCGCTGATCGGCCTGCCGCTCGCGGTCGCGCTCGCGATCTCATGGCCGGCGGCCGCGCTGCTCACGTATCCCGACGACGCCACGTGGTTCCTCAACCAATGGGCGAACGGCAGCTTCAACCGCTTTTCCGCGCCGCCGGGCTATGTGCTGATCTACGCGCTGAAGAACCTGCCGCTCTTCACGTGGCCAGCCTGGCCACTCGCGATCTGGGCGTGGTTCAGCTGGGGCGGCCTGCGTCGCAAACCGCACATCGCGATTCCGCTGCTCGTGATCGCGCCGCTGCTCGTGCTGGTCGTGCTGCAAAGCCATCAGAGCAACCTCCTCTACATGCTGCTGCTGCCGCCGCTCGCGACGCTGGCGGCCTTCGCGCTGCCCACGTTGAAGCGCGGCGCCATCAACGCGATCGACTGGTTCGCGCTCCTCTCCTTCACGATCCTCGGCACGTTCGTCTGGCTCGTGTGGCTCGCCAGTTTGACGGGCGTGCCGCATCAGCTCGCGCGCAATCTCTCGCGGATCGTGCCGGGGTACGTCGGGCAATTCAGCGCGATCAGCTTCGTCTGCGCGGTAGTCGTGACGCTGAGCTGGTTCGCACTCGTGCGCTGGCGACTCGCGCGGCATCCGAAGGTGCTCTGGCGCAGCGTGGTGCTCTCGAGCGCCGGCACGACGCTGATGTGGGTGCTCCTGATGACGCTGTGGCTGCCGATGGTCAACTACAGCCGGACCTATCGCGACGTCGCGCAGCAAATCGCCGCGCACCTGCCCGACGATTACACGTGCATCTCGCCGATCCGCTTGGGCGACGCGCAGATCGCCACCTTCGCGTACTTCGGCGACATGCAGTTCTCGTTCGCCGACGACTGCGACGTGATCTTGCGCCAGGACTCGCAGGACTTCAGCGCGCCGAGCCCGATGCTGAGCTACGTGTGGAAGCTGGTCTGGGAAGGCCGTCGCGCGGCCGACCGCGACGAGCGCTTCCGTCTGTATGTGCGCGTCGACCGTCCGAAGCCGCCGCCCACCGTCAAGCGCCGCGTCTATCGCCACCCGAAGGGCTAGGGCCATGTTCGCCGATGTGCGAAAAATCACGAGCCTCGCCTGGCCGGTGCTGATCGGGCAGCTTGCGATCATCGCGTTCGGCGTGATCGATACGGCGATGGTGGGCCGCTATTCCGCGACCGATCTCGCCGCGCTAGGGCTCGGCGCCTCGATCTATGTCTCGGTGTATATCGGCCTGACCGGCATTCTCGTCGCGCTGCAACCGGTGGCGGCGCAGCTCTTTGGCGCGCAGCGCGAGCAGGAGATCGGCGAGGAAGTCAGGCAAGCGCTCTGGCTCGCGGCAGCGCTCGCAGTCGTCGGCTTCTGGTTTCTGTTTTCGCCCGAGCCGCTCCTGCGCATCGCGCGGGCGCCGCAAGCGCTGCATGAGCGCACCGTCGCCTATCTGCGCATCCTCGCGTTCGGCTTGCCGGCCGCGCTCGTATTTCGCGTCTACAACTCGCTCACGAACGCGGTCGGCAAGCCGCGGCTCGTCATGTTCCTGCAAGTCGCGGCGCTCATCGTCAAGTTTCCGCTCAACACGTGGTTCATCTTCGGCGGGCTCGGTGTGCCGGCGCTCGGCGGGCCGGGCTGCGCGCTCGCGAGCATCGTGATCAACTGGGCGCTCGCCGTGACCGGCCTCGCGCTCCTTGCAAAGCTCGACGTGTTCCAACCGTTGGCGATCTTCTCGCGCTTTTGCTGGCCGGTCTGGCGGCGTCAGGCCGAGCTGCTCAAGCTCGGCTTGCCGATGGGGCTGTCGTATCTGATCGAAGTGACGTCCTATACGTTCATGGCGCTCTTCATCGCGCGCTTTGGCACGACGACGCTCGCCGGGCATCAGATCGCGGGCAACATCGGCGCCGTGCTGTACATGACGCCGCTGTCGATCGGCATCGCCGCGTCGACGCTCGTCGCGCAGGCGCTCGGCGCGAATCGGCCGGAGGCCGCGCGCACGCTGTCGCGGCACGGCATCATGATGGCGTGCTCGATCGCGTGCTGTTTCGGTCTCGCCGTGGCGGTGCTGCGGCCTTTGATCATCGCCGGCTATACGCCGAATGCGAACGTCGCGGCGGCAGCGATGCCGCTCGTCCTGATCGTGACCGTCTATCACGTGTTCGACGCGCTGCAGGTCAGCACGGCGTTCGTGCTGCGCGCGTACAAGGTTGTCATCGTGCCGACCGTCATCTACGCGGTCGCGCTATGGGGCGTCGGGCTCGGCGGCGGCTACTGGCTCGGCTTCGACGTCGGCGGCTTCGCGCCGGAATGGCTCACCGGCGCGCGCGGCTTCTGGTCAGCCAACGCCGCGAGCCTCGCGGTCGCCGGTTGTGGGCTGTTCCTGTATTGGCGCCAAGTGAGTTCGCGTCACCTGCATGCCGCCCGGACAGCATCGACGGACGCCGTCTGAGCGCAGGACAGCCGTGCTTGGCACGTCCCGCCTCGCGCTAAGCACGCGTCACGCCGCCTCGCGTGCGTCGCGCTGTTCGAACACTTCGCGCGCCGCGAAGAGCGCGTTCAGCGCCGCCGGGAACCCGGCGTAGACCGCCATCTGAATGAACACCTCGATGATCTCCGCACGCGAGCAGCCGACGTTCAGCGCCCCTTCGATGTGCACCTTCAACTGCGGTTGCGCGTTGCCGAGCGCGGCCAGCGCCGCGATCGTCGCGATCTCGCGCGATTTCAAGTGTAAGCGCGCAGAAATGGGCGTCTAGTACACAGCGATCGGACCGTGCAGGCTATGTCCACTGATTTTCAGTGGACACCTTATGACAGAACAACACTCAGAAACGTCGTGCCTGAAGGTCGTCACCGTAGGCAAAGACGGCAAGCGCCGTTTTGATCGGCGAATCAAACAGCGGCTGGTCGAGGCCTGCCTTGAGCCGGGAGCGTCTGTAGCGGGGCTCGCACTCAGACACGGAGTCAATGCGAACCTGCTGCACAAATGGATCAAGCTACACCAGCAACGGCTGGCTGAAGCTTCGACGCAGTCCCCGGCAGTAGAGCCAGCATTCGTGCCGGTCGTCAGAGTCAGCAGCGAACAGGCGCTCGTCGAGCTCGAGTGCAGATCCGCGATGTCTTCTTCGCTGGAGACGACGGCTAGTTCGCCGACGGTTCGCGCGGCCCCGTCTACGTTGACGGTCCAAATGCCCAACGGCGTGACGCTAAAGTTCGAATGCAGCGGCAACGACGCGGCGCTGCTATCGGCAATGATCGAAACGCTGGGGCGGTGCAATGTTTCGGCTGGACGATGAGCTGAACGTCTATGTGCATCGCGATGCCGTCGATTTCCGCAAGAGCATCAACGGTCTTGCAGCCATCGTCGAGCAATCGATGAAGTTCGATCCATTCGCGCGCGCAGTGTACGTGTTCAGCAATCAGCGGCGAGACCGCATCAAGATGCTGCTGTGGGACCGTAACGGCTTCTGGCTTCTCATGAAGCGGCTCGAGCAGGACCGCTTCGTTTGGCCGCGCAAGGAAGCCGTGCTCAAGCTGCGAACGGAGCAACTGCACTGGTTGCTTGATGGCATCGACATCGAAGCGATGCGCGCGCATCCGACGCGCTACTATCAGCGTGTGACCTGAAACGCGAACCAGCATCGCTGGTCTAATTCGGCGATGCCGCCACCATCCCCATCCCCCACCGACGAACTGCAGGCGCTACGCGCAGAACTCGCTGCCATGAAGAGCGAGTTGCGTGTGGTGACGGTCGAACGTGACCTGCTGCGCGAGAAGCTCAAGGCCTATCAGCGACAGCTGTTTGCTGCCAAGAGCGAAGTGCGTGGCCCAGAGCAGCGTGATCTGTTCTTGAACGAAGCAGAGGCGCTTGCAATGGGATGCGAGCCGGCGCAGGAAACGGAGGCGGAGCCGAGCATCGAGGTCGGCGCGCACGAACGCAAGAAGCGCGGGCGCAAGCCGTTGGACCCTATGCTACCTCGCGAAATCGTGCGTCATGAATTGCCCGAATCAGAACGCGTATGCGCACACGACGGCCACGCACTGGTCGAAATCGGCGTCGAGATCAGCGAGCAACTCGATATCGTGCCGCAGCAGGTTCGCGTCATACAGCACCGGCGAATCAAATACGCATGCCCTTGCTGCGACCTCGGCATCAAGGTGACGCCGGCACCGGCCCGCATCATCCCGAAGGGCTTACTCACTGAATCGGCGCTTGCGTGGGTGGTTGTGAGTAAATTCGCTGATGCGCTGCCGCTGTATCGAATCGCCGCGCTGCTGCGTCGTTTCGGTGGCGATCTCTCACGTGGCACGCTGGCAGCCAGCGTAGTGCGCGTCGGCACGGCCGTGCAGCCGCTAGTCAATCTGATGCGCGATCACCTGCTTGAGGCCGACATCGTCTACGGCGATGAAACGACGGTGCAGGTACTGAAAGAGCCAGGCCGTGCTGCACAACGCAAGAGCTATATGTGGGCACAGATGAGCGGCACTGGTCCGCCGGTTCGGTTGTTCGGTTACAGCCCGACCCGCAGCGCGGCACAGGCCGCGGCGCTCTATGCTGGCATCAAACCCGGCGCGGCCTTGATGACCGACGGCTACGAGCCGTACAACGATGTCGCCGACACAAATCAACTGGTGCATCTGGGCTGCTGGGCGCACGCACGTCGTTACATGATCGAGGCCGAAGAGAATCTGCCGAAGGCGCAGCGTGGTCGCGATCACCCGGTCAGCGAATTCATTCGGTTGATCGGGCAGCTCTTTGCGATCGAATCGCGCTGCCAGAATATGACGCCAACGGATCGGTTGCTCGTGAGAGAGCGCGAGAGTCGTGTGACCCTCGCGCAAATCGAGGAGATGCTCCTGCGCCAGTTGCACGCTGTGTTGCCACAAAGCGCCTTCGGCAAAGCGCTGCATTACTTGCAGGGCCAGTGGCCGAAGCTCATTCGCTACGTCGAGAACGGCGCGTGGCCGATATCGAACAATGCTTGCGAGAACGCGATCAGGCCGTTCACGGTCGGGAGAAAAAACTGGCTCTTCTACGACACAGTCGCCGGCGCGAATGCAGCGGCCAATCTGTATTCGCTGCTCGAAACGTGCAAGGCAAACGGCGTGGAGCCGTATAAGTATCTCGTCACGCTGTTCACTTCCCTACCGCTTGCCCAAACGGCGGACGAATATGAAGCTCTGCTACCGTGGCGGCTCGTTGTTCCGGCAGACTGAAGCATGCTCTTCGCTTTTCGCAAAGCGCGTCACCGAGCGCCAACGCGCCGCAGAAGAACCGGTATTGGCCTGCCAGTCACGAGCGCGACCATCACATGACCGACGCGTTCCGGTGCGCTTTTCGATTGCAGCCGGCAAAAAGCCTGGGCAATGTTCTGAATGCACGCTATATCTGTGCTAGCCAAGGCTCGGGGAGGGAAATATCCTCGAATCTGCTCGTCGGTGCTGTCGACGTACTCGCATCCCGTCCCACAAGAGACAGCTGTCCAGTCCTTGTGGGGCAGTTTTCCAACAGCGACCCAGTTATCCCTGGAACGCGATAACTTAAAAAGCACGCCCGTGGGAGCCTGGTTCGGGCCGAGCCATTCGTACGTACCTGCGTCCGCATCCGATACCCGCGCTGCAGATGCGACAGAGGAGGCGACCAGCATCGCAAGTATGAAAGCAGCTCTTTTTGCCATCGTCATATTCATACTGCCTCGTCCTGATTTTGAGCGGGCTAAGATCTGAGCCCCGTTTATGCTCTATGACATCAAGACGATATTCTGTGCGCTAGGCCACTCGGATTCGCCCATTGCACATGACACTCTTGAAGTGCAAGCCGCGTCGTCAATTGCGCGCTTACTTTCAAGTCAAGCTGCGGCCGGCTGTAGATATCGCCGAACGGAAACTCGATCAGAAGACGCGCGAAATCCGGCGCGATCGGTGCAAGCGCATCGACGACGCGCCAACCGGCCTCGCCGTCGATCTCCTTCAGCTTGTTCCATCCCCGTGCGTAGCGGTCAGCTTGTGCGTTCGTGTTTTCCATGGCGTGTCCTCGGCAGGTTGAGAGTGGTTTTCATGCTTACCTGTCATGTCCGCTTCGAGCTTCGCGTAGTGCACGATCTTCTCGTCGATCGCCGCGAGGTTCGTCTGCAACTGCTCGATCTGCGCGAGCACCGCATCGCGATGCGCGGCCAGCATGTCGCGGCGCTCGCCCACCGTCGCATTGCCGCGCGCACGCAGCTGCGCAAACGCTTGCATCCCGGCGATCGACATGCCGGTCGCTTTCAGCCGCATCAGAAACAGCAGCCAGTCGCGGTCGGCGCTCGAATAGAGGCGGTGCCCCGCCGCCGTACGTGCGACGGCCCGGATCAAGCCCGCCTGTTCGTAGTAACGCAGCGTGTGCGTCGTGACGCCGGTGGCCACGGCCATCTGCCCGATCGTGAGTGCGTTTGACATGACAGCACCGAGGTTAGGAGTTCGAGTGCACTCTAAGTCAAGCGCCAATGCTTGTCAGCTTGGGCGCTGTTTTGCTTACAACCGCTTACAGCGCTCAGGTAGAATCGCCAGCACTCTGAAAGCCATCAGGAGCGCAGTCGATGCGAAGCGGCAAAGCAAAACAACAAAGCATATGGGCCGTCGCGACGGCTGCGGTCATCGGTATCTTCAGCATGACGGCGTGGCAAGCCGACGCTGCTCGCACTGTCAGCGTGTCGCCGCAAGGCAAAGTCGCTCAGGTGCGGCAGGCCGTCGTCAAATTCGATGAAGCGATGGTGCCGTTCGGCGCGCCCGATCTGCCGAACCCCGCGCAGCTTCACTGCGACGATGCCACCGCGACGAGCGGTCAAGGCCGCTGGGTCGACGAAAAGACCTGGGCCTACGACTTCACAAACGACCTCCCTCCGGGCGTGCGCTGCACGATCGACTTGAATGGCGGCTTGAAGTCCCGCGCCGGCAACGCCGCGACGGGCACGCGCAGGTTCACGTTCGAAACCGGCGGCCCGTTCCCCGCCGAGGTCATGCCGGGCGGCGGGGAAATCGAAGAGAACCAGGTTTTTGTCGTCAAACTCAATGGTCCGGCGACCGAGGCGTCGGTGCGCGAGCATGTCTGGTGCGAATCGAACGGCCTTGGCAACCGCATTCCTGTGCAGTATGCCGACGCCGCGACGCGCAACGCGCTCCTCGATCACTTCCGCCTGAAGAAACAAAGCGCGCGCGTGCTGACGCTTGCCTGCCAGCAGACGCTGCCATCGAGCGCGAAGATGCAGCTCGTCTATGGCAAGGGAGTCGCGAGCCCGAGCGGCATCGCGAACGATGTCGAGCGGCGCTTCGACTACACGGTGCGCGAGCCGTTCGCCGCGGGTTTTTCGTGCGAGCGCGAAAACGCGAAGGCGCCGTGCACGCCGCTGCGGCCGATCCGCCTGCAATTCAACGCGCCGATCCAGCGCGCCGATGCCGAAAAAATCCGCGTGCAAGGCCCGAACGGCGCAATCGCGCCGACTTTCGCGCCGAACGACAAAGACCCGGAAACCACCACCGTCGAATTCGCGGCGCCGTTGCCCGAGCACGCGGAACTCACGATCGACGTGCCCAAGTCGCTCAAAGACGTGAGCGGCCGATCGCTCTCGAACGCTGACCTCTTCCCGCTCAAAACACGCACTGCGCCGATGCCGCCGCTCGCGAAGTTTTCCTCGTCGACGTTCGGCATCATCGAGCGCTACGCCGAACCGGATATGCCGCCGCTCGTGCCTGTCACGCTGCGCAACGTCGAAGCGGATCTGCACCTCGCCGGCCTCAACGCAGGCAACGCGCGATTCACGAAACTGCAAATCGGCGCGGACAGCGATATTCGCCGCTGGATGCAGCTTGTCGAGCGCTTCGACGAGTACGGCATGAACCAGTCGTCGATCGACAAGCTCGTGCCGGGCTTGCTGGCGCGCAACCCCAATGCGGTGATCGTGCCGCCGCCGCGAGATTCGTCCGGTGACGACACGCAGGCCGATCGCGCAAACCGCAAAGACCCGCTCATCGATGTCCGTTCGCTGTCGCTGCTCGCCGGGCAAAAGGGCGTCGAAACGCTGAACTTGCCGAAGGCCGATCCGAAGACGCTGCGGCCGTTCGAAGTCGTCGGCGTGCCGGTCGGCAAGCCCGGCTTCTACGTGATCGAGCTGGCGTCGCCCGCGCTCGGCGCGTCGCTGCTCGGCAAGCCGGCGCCGATGTACGTGCGCACGGCGGTGCTCGTTACGAACCTCGGCGTGCATTTGAAAGAGGGGCGCGAGAACAGCGTCGTGTGGGTCACGACGCTCGACAAAGGGCAGCCCGTGCCGAACGCGGACGTGCGCGTGTCCGATTGCAACGGCGACGAGATCGCCTCGGGCAAGACCGATGCGCGCGGCCTCCTCACCATCGACGGCCCGCTCGAAGCCAAGCGGCGCTGCGCCGACGATCGCTTCAACGGCTTCTTCGTCTCGGCGCGCATCGACGATCCGAAGACGGGCCCCGACATGGCCTTCGTCCAATCGGACTGGAATCGCGGCATCGAATCGTGGCGCTTCAACGTGCCGACCGATCTCGGCAACGAGCAAACCGTGCGTGCGCATACCGTGTTCGACCGGACGCTGTTGCGCGCGGGCGAAACGGTG
>DATGHJ010000202.1:0-4122 GCA_035308085.1 Trinickia sp.
GGCCGACGTCCGAACACACGAACGCATTGCCGTCCGTCAGTTCCCACGCCTTCTCGACCACGTACTGGGGCTTGATGATCTCGCTTTCGCGGTCGAACTTCAGGCAGTCCTTCGAGCGCCAGCCCTCGATGTCCTTCCACCATTGCGCGAGCGCTTCGGTGTCGGGGCCATGCTCGGCGTGCTGCAATTGCTCGATCAATTCCTTCAACACTTCCTTCACGTCGCCGACGATCGGAATGTCGACCTTCACGCGCTTGCTGATCGACGACGGATCGATGTCGATATGGATGATCTTGCGCGGACGCGAGGCGAAGTGCTCGGGATCGCCGATCACGCGATCGTCGAAGCGGGCGCCGATGGCGATCAGCACGTCGCAATTCTGCATCGCCATGTTGGCTTCGTACGTGCCGTGCATGCCGAGCATGCCGAGGAACTTCTTGTCGTTCGCGCGGTAGCCGCCAAGACCCATCAGCGTGTTCGTGACGGGGTAGCCGAGCAGATCGGCGAACTGGTTCAGCTCGCGCGACGCGTCGGCGAGGATGATGCCGCCGCCGGTGTAGATGTACGGGCGCTTGGCCGACAGCAAGAGCGCGACCGCCTTGCGGATCTGGCCCGAGTGGCCCTTGGTGACCGGGTTGTACGAGCGCAGCGAGACGCTCTTGATCGGCTCGTACTGGCACGGCGCCTTTGACACGTCCTTCGGAATGTCGATCAGCACGGGGCCGGGGCGACCGGTGCGGGCGATGTAGAACGCTTTCTTGACGGTGGCCGCGAGGTCGCGCACGTCCTTCACGAGGAAGTTGTGCTTCACGCACGGACGCGTGATGCCAACCGTATCGCACTCCTGGAACGCATCCTGGCCGATGGCGGCAGTCGGCACCTGGCCGCTGATGATCACCATCGGGATCGAATCCATGTAGGCCGTGGCGATGCCGGTCACCGCGTTGGTCACACCGGGGCCGGAGGTCACGAGACACACGCCGACCTTGCCCGTCGAGCGCGCGTAGGCGTCGGCGGCGTGCACGGCGGCCTGCTCGTGGCGCACGAGGATGTGCTGAAACTTGTCTTGCTTGTACAGCTCGTCGTAGATGTAGAGTACCGAGCCGCCGGGATAGCCCCAGATGAATTCAACGTCTTCGTCGGCGAGCGCGCGCATGAGCACGGTGGCGCCAATGGAGTCAGCTTCGTGAGGGGTGGTCGTATCCGACGTGGAGAATTCCGCGCTGGGCATATTCATCATTCACCTTTCGAATTTTCGGCAAAAAATTGATCGGGTGCTCTCTGCCGGGCTTGTGGCTCGGGTTCAAGCGGCGCGTCCAGTTGACAGGCGAACTTCTTGGGTTCGCCTCAAAAGAGACAGTCACTTATGTTGCGAACCGTCGAAGATAATCGCTGCGCGTAGCGCGGTCAAGTAATAACTCCCGCAATGCAGCACGCCGGGGGCGCAGGCATGTCAATATTTGCTGCAAAAACCGCGTAAAAACAACGCTCCGGCGCCCCTTCCGAGCGCCCGGCGACCCCGGCATCGCAAAAGTTTGTTAGCATCCGCGAGTTTTACGACATTTTTCAATCGATTACGGCGTGCACTCGCAGCGCCGATTCCCACGGATGGCATCAGACAAGGAACTCGCCGATTTTCTGGCGGGCGTCGAAAGGCGCGCGTTCAAGCAGACGGTCTACGCCGTGCGCGACGACGATGCTGCCCTAGATATCGTTCAGGACGCCATGATCAAGCTCGCCGAGAAGTACGGCGACCGTCCGGCAGCTGAGCTTCCCCTTCTCTTTCAGCGTATTCTTCAGAATGCGACGCATGATTATTTTCGTCGCCAGAAAGTGCGCAATACTTGGGTCAGCCTGTTTTCGTCGCTCGGCAACGCGGAAGACGACGAATTCGATCCGCTGGAAACCCTCGAATCCGAGGAAGGCTCCATCGGCGCGGAAAGCAGCGAGCAAAGGCTCGAGCGCGAGCAGGTGCTGGGGCTGATCGACGCGGAGATCCAAAAATTACCGGCACGTCAACGGGAGGCGTTTCTCATGCGTTACTGGGAAGATATGGATGTCGCCGAGACTGCCGCCGCAATGGGCTGCTCCGAAGGCAGTGTCAAGACACACTGTTCGCGAGCCACGCACGCACTGGCGGCCGCGCTCAAGGCCAAAGGAATCACGCTATGAGCTCCGCTCCCGATACAAAAGAACTCGAATTCGCACTGAAAGTGCGCCGCGCGCTCGACGAAAACGCCGCCAATCTGCCCGCCTCCGCTGTCGACAAGCTGGCGGCCGCCCGGCGTACCGCTCTCGCCCGCAAGAAACCGGAAGCCGTCGCCGCACCCGCTTTCGCGCCGGTGTTCGCCCATGCCGGCGCCAATGTGGGCATGTCCGCTCCCGCCTCCGAGCCGCGCCGCGTCTCGCCGCTGCGCCGTGCCTTGCGCGTATGGCCGCTCGTGGCGCTCGTGCTGGGCGTGGTGGCCGTTGCCTACTGGGAAGACGTGCAGCGCTCCGCCGAACTCGCCGATATCGATGCCGCGATGCTGAACGACGATCTGCCGCTCAACGCGTATCTCGATCACGGGTTCAACGCGTATCTGTCGCGCGCCCGTTAAAGCGGCAGGGAGACCATCGGGGTGAGCTACAAGCGCGGCTTGGCCGTTGTGTTCGGGTGCGCGATCGCGGGCTTGGTCGCGTTCGCCGCCACTTATCCACGCTTCTATCCGCAGCCGGCCGCGACGCCGGCCGCCGGCGCGCCGCTTGGCGCGTCATCGCCGGTCGCGTCGCTGACGGCCGATCTGCCGTCGCTCCCGATCGACAACAATCCGCTCTCGTGGGCGCGCCTGACACCCGCCCAGCACGAAGCGCTCGCTCCATTCGCGTCCGAGTGGGACAGATTCAGCGACGAACGCAAGCGCAAATGGATCAAGATCGCGTCGCGCTTCGCGAAGATGTCGCCAGAAGCCCAAAAAAGACTCCATGACCGCATGATGGAGTGGGTCAGGATGACGCCGGAGCAACGGCGCGTCGCGCGCGAGAACTACCAGGTTTCGAAAGAATTGCCGGCGCAGGCGCGCCAGAACGCGTGGAAGGCGTATCAGGAGTTGCCAGAGGAGCAGAAAGAGAAGCTCGCGGCGATCGAGCGCAAACGCCGACCGACCGTTGTCAGCGCGCCGCCGTCCGGCACCAAAAGCGAAATCAAGGGCATCAACCGGCTCGTGAACCAGCACGAGCAGCCGGGCAGCAGCGTTGCAGCCTTGCCGCAGCCGAGTCCGGCGAGCGAACCCGCGGCGCTCGGCGCACCGCAGATTCCGGCGCCTGGCAGCTTCGCGCCGGCGACGCCGGTGCCGGTGTCGCCGTCCGAAGCGCCGTCGGTGTATCAAGGCTCCTGAGCGCGGTCGCGCCCGCCCCGCCCGTGCTCACCCCTACGTCTCCGACCGACGCAACGACGCCCCCGCCCTCCGTCGCGCGCACGAGCGCTCCACCGACCGTGCGCCGCCGCCTCGCATCGATGGCGTATGAGGGTGTGATCCTGTTCGGCGTCGTGTTCTTCGCCGGCTATCTCTTCAGCACATTGACCCAGCAGCGCAACGGCCTTACCCATCACAACCTGCTCGCCGCGTGGATCGGCCTTGTGGTCGGCGTCTACTTCGTCTGGTTCTGGGTGCACGGCGGCCAGACGCTGCCGATGAAGACATGGCGGCTGCGCATCGTCTGCGCCGACGGCAACCCGGTGCCGGTCGTGCGAGCGGCGGTGCGCTATGTCGTGGCGTGGCTGTGGTTCCTGCCGCCGCTCGCCTTGCATCCGCTCCTGCACTTGAGCCTGCCGGTGACGCTCGGCATCGCGGCCGTCTGGTTCGTGCTGTGGGCCGCCGCCGCGCGGTTCGACCGCGAACGGCAATTCCCGCACGATCGCATCGTCGGCACGCGCGTCATCACCGTCGAGCTCGCCCAGCCCGCCGCCAAAGCAGACCAATGAGCAGCCCAATGAGCCGCCCGATGATGCGCTTTTGCAACGCTCGGCACGGTACGAACCGCACGTAATAAGAAGTTCTCGTGACTGTCACGGAGCAGTCACAGCCCCATGGCGGAATGCGCGTATCGCAAACTCGACGCGTGAGCCATGGACCAACAAAC